>NZ_JBLWIT010000104.1:0-12703 GCF_048381435.1 Rhodococcus mengyinensis
CCTGGATACACCGATCCGGATGAGTCCTTGGGTGGGTCGTAACGGCGAAATGCCCTGCCGTGGTGGAAGAATTGAACTTCTCACAGAAACAATTCGGCCACGACGAAGGGCATCTCGTAGGTGCAACTATCTCACACTCGACCCGTCTCGGCGGCGAGGTTCGACGACCCCAATCTGGTGGCGACCGCGGGGCTGGTCCCGGTGATGGCATTGGCGCAGGCCAGCGGCCTGCTCACCCTCGCCGACGAACACCTGAGCGTCCCGACCGACAAAGGCGCCCACCCGGGCCGCAAGATCGGATCCCTGATCGGTGGGATGGTCGCCGGCGCCGACAGCATCGCCGACCTGGCCATTGTGCGACACGGGGCGATGGGAACGCTCTTCGACCGACCCTATGCCCCGTCGACGCTGGGATCGTTCCTCCGCCAGTTCACCTTCGGACACGTCCGGCAACTCGACGCCGTCGCCTCACGGTTCCTGGGCAACCTCGCCGAGAAGACCCCGCTGGTCACCGGGATCGACACCGGGCGGGTCTTGGTCGATATCGACGATTCGATCATCGAGGTCCACGGCCACGGAAAGCAAGGGTCCGGATACGGCTACTCCGGCGTGCGCGGGCTGAACGCACTGCTCGCCACCGTCACCACGGAGACCGGTACGCCGGTGATCCTCACCCAACGCCTGCGCCGCGGAGCCTGCGGCTCCCCGCGCGGGGCCGCCCGGCTGGTCGCCGACGCCCTGGCCACCGTCGACCGGCTGCGCACCCAGGCCGGCGGACCGAGCGGTGGCGGCCCGCTGAAACCGCTGGTCCGGTGCGATTCGGCGTTCTACGGATATCCCACCGTCGGTGCGGCGATCCGCGCGGGCGCCGACGTCTCGGTCACGGTGCGCCTGACCGCCACCATCAAACAGGCGATCGCCTCGATCGACGTGGACGAGTCCGCGTGGACGCCGATCGAGTACACCGACGCCGTCTACGACGAGGGCGCCGACACCTGGATCTCGCGGGCGGAGGTCGCAGAGATTCCGTTCACCGCGTTCACCTCCCAGAAGAAGGCCCACCAGATCCCCGGGCGGCTGGTCGTGCGCCGCATCCCCGACCTGCGACCACCCAAAGACCAGGGACAGGGCACATTGTTCGACATCTGGCGGTTCCACGCCTTCTTCACCACCACCGACCCCGACCATGTAGACACCGTCGCCGCCGACAAAACCCACCGTCAGCACGCGATCATCGAACAGGTGCACGCGGACCTGAAGAACTCCGCCCTCGCGCACCTGCCTTCGGGCCGGTTCACCGCGAACGCCGCCTGGCTCGTCTGCGCGGTAATGGCGTTCAACCTCACCCGAGCCGCCGGCACCCTCACCGGCGATCCGAAGCTGACGCGGGCGACCACCGGCACCCTCCGGCGCACCCTCGTCTCGGTCCCCGCACGCATCGCCTCCTCGGCGAGGCGACTGACCCTGCACCTCCCTCAGGATTGGCCGTGGGAAACGGCGTGGCACACGCTGTTTGACAAAACCTTCGGCCGCAATCACCCGGCCATCGTCTAACACCCGCGACTCCTGCCCGACCTCGACGCGAAAGCCCCAGTGGAACAACCCGACACGAGAGGTCGGACGCTCAACCACGCCCACACACCGCCCACTGCTGCACACTGAAACTCACCCCGACTGGATCAACGAATCGGTGCATTCGGGCTTAGCCGCGCACTTCGCGCCTACCTCGATGACGACACCGTCGAGACACTGACGGCCGCGGACCAGGTCGCGCACGCGACCGTACCGCTCGTCGTCACTCCTCGTAAGGGCAAAGCATCCGGGCGAAGTAAAGGCGCACTGCACGACTGCGTCCTGTTGGTCACACCCGCGGCCGATAACGCCACAACCGCCAATCGCGTCATCTGCATACGCGGTAACCGAATGACGATCGCGGAACACCGCCCGCGCGAGATCCCGCTTGGCACACCACCTTTCCAAGCGGTACTTCTCGCCGGCTACGCAACCGGCCGCGAAGGCACCGAGGTCGCCGAAGCCGAAGCGTTCCTCCGCGCTTCGGAACCACCGGAACACGACAAGTGGGACCGAACCGAGGAACTCACCTCCTCGTACGAGAAGGGCGCCCTCACGCGACTCAAGGAGTTCCGTTCGAGCATCGACAAGACAGTTCGCGGTGTCGTCGGACAACGGGATTTTGAGCGGAACCGTGGACCGAAGGTCTTGCGCGAGCTCTTGAAACTCGAGAACCCACGTGTATCACGACCGCCCATCGTCCAGGGCGCGCCATCAGTCCACCACATGCAGGGGAGCGTCGACGACACGGGCGCCTGGTCGGTGACAGTGACGGTGAAGGCGCCCGAATCAGAGGATCCGTGGTTGCTGACGCCGATCGCGAAGTTCGATGTGCGTTCTGGCGGTCGGCCCACAGTCCGGTGGACCGACCTCACCGCGGTCGAGGGCTGCCGCGTGGACGGCGAGAATCTTCGGATCGAGGCACGCGTCCGGCAGGCGATCTTTGTCGGTGTCACAGACCCGGCGACGCACCCGGTCAAGGGGCGATTCGCTCGCATTCTCGTCGAGGTTCCCAAGGTTCGGGGAGGCGCCGCGTGAAACCTGTCGTCTCCTACCCCACCTTGATCGGGGAGGTCGATCTCGATGTTCTGTCAGTCGCCATAGACGGACAAGATCTGCACTACAGCAGGGTCTCCAAGCCGGAGCGCACGGTCGCACTGCACGAGGTCGACCGCGCCCACTGGGAATCCGCCCGACTGACGCTGAATGCGACTGTGCCCGTGCGAGAACTCGACGAGGGCGCCTGGACAAATGTCTCCTGCCTGGCTGTGGTCACCGAAAAGGTTACGAACGCACGCACAACTGCAGTCCTGACCCGAGGGTCGCACGGCACGTGGTTGGGTTCCGTCGATCTGTGCCATGCGCGCCACGTTCGTCGGGCGAGCCTCTCGCTCACAGTGGTTGCCGAGATCGATGGTGTGGGAGGCCGCGTTATCGGTGGTACCGAGCAGGCCTGGTTCATCGACCTCACCGCATCCAAGCCCGTTCGGCAACGTGACGTCGACATCGTCGAGGAGGACTTCCGCGACGGCCCGCTCGCCTGGTTGGAGGCGTTCAAAGAATCTGCGTGGATCGTCGACACGTCGGCGGAGATCCCGCGTGTGTACCTGAACACCACTGCGGTGGAGGGTCTGGTCGAACTCCTAAACGCCAGTGCCGGATCCGGCGAGGAGAAGCTGCTCCGCGAGATGGCGGCCAGCCAGATCGCGCAGGATGCATGGACGGCGATGTTCCATTCCGCGGTGAGCAGCCTGGACAAGGACGAAGACGGCACGCCCCAGCTTCCAGGAGGGTGGCGTGATTCCGTTCTGAGAACGATGCTGCCCGATGTGATTCCGGACCGCCAGCTGACCGATGCACTCTACGAGATCGAACGCCAGCGAAGTGACGGTGTCGGATGGTCGGAGATTCAAACCCGCATCCAGTACGCCGCCGGACGACGAAGTCGACTCGCACGGACCCTCACTGCCGCCGTGCGTTCGGTCCACCAGTCTGAGGTGAGGAGTTCCCAGTGACCCGCGGTATCCAGATTCCGCACGCGCTGGGACTTCTACCCAGTTCGGTTGTGACGAAGCACCTCGGCCGCGGGGTGCAATCGGGGATCGAGCCACCGGCCACCGCGACATTGATGAAGTCGGCTGTGATGAAGGCCGAATCGCAATCACGTTGGCGGACACGACCGATCCGTGAGCTCCTCGACGAGGCGATGAACCGGTATGAAGGTAAGCGGGCTGCCGCCGACGAGTGGTTGGCGCCCCGCCTGCACGCGACCCTGCGTATGACTCGCCACGAAGCCGCGAACGAGGAACTGTGGAACTTCATCGCGTTGGTCGTAGCCCCGGACTATGTCGTGTGGCGGCACAAGGGAGCGGCGGTTGCGGCGCCGGCTCGCTTCAGTGGTGCGCATTACACGCAGGCGTTCTCCCGACTGTGGTGGGCGGCCGAACTGTTCCGTGATGGCCGCGACTATGCGCCGGTCGAAGTCGCGTGTCGGGTGCAGGATGTTCTCAACACAACCATGAGGCTGGACGTCATCGATCATCGCCCAACCGCACAGGCGATTCTCCGAATAGTCAACAGATTGCTCTCCGAGAACACCTCTCACGTCGGCGACTACGTCAATACGCTCTCGTCGGCGGTCAACACTGCGGGCAGCACCCTGGTCTACGACGTACTGGCTCCGGACGCCTTCGTCGACGATGACGCTCTACAGGTGTGGATCGATGCCGTCGAGAACATGCCGCCCGTACTATGGGGGATCCTTCCTGAGGGCCCCGATGACGGCTACACCAACGCCCAGTCCGTCAGCACTCTCGTGTCACTGTTCGAAGGACTCATGGCGGACGCACCCCGAAGGAAGCGGTCCCGGCACGTGGCGGAAGAGAGCTCCGATGACGATCAGCTCTGCTGACAGAAATGTCAGGTGCGGCACGATTCCAGGGCGAGCACGCCGTTCCGGGTTTCGCTCCATTTGGAGGCGACAGCGGTATCGAGGAAGCCCGGTCCCAGATCGATTCCGAGAGCCGCAGCCAATACGTGGGCGGCAAGTCGGGGCGGTATCGCGTTGCCGACCTGCTGTGCGATTGCACGTCCTGACCATGGATAGTCGGCAGGAAAGGTCTGCAGTCGGCCGGCTTCCGAGTGCGAGAACCTTGGGAGTTCGATCTGGTCGTGTGTCACCACGCGATTACGGGAGATCTTCCCGGTGACTGTGGCCGCCGGCTCCGCGGACGTACGGCGGCCACGCGCTCGGGGGTCCCCACCGGAACCGTAATTCGAGATCACCACGAATCGATCTGGCCGACGCGCACCTCCACCCACCGTGGAGTCTTTCCAACGCAAGGCGTCAGCCATCGTATTCCACGGCAGCAGACTCGGGTCCCCTTCGGTCCTCGGCGTGCCCTTTCGGTATTCACGATGGGTGGGACGTGGTAGTCGCGGCTCCAATCCCCGGTTAGCGATGAGAATGGCACGACGCCGGGTTTGCGGAACGCCGAACGCTTCGGTCTTAAGAATTCCGCAATCCACCGAATAGCCGAGCCCTTCGAGAACCTCTCCGTAGGCTTCCCAGACAGGCAAAACTGCAGGCACCTGCTCGAGGACCACCGCATCGAACGGGAGGCCCTGTCCGACCGCCTCCAGAACCCACCGAAGCGGCTGCAATACCAGTCCGGTGCGCTCGTCATCCAACGCTTCGATGCTCGCGGTTACATCGTCGCCAACAGCCATCCGCTTGACGAATGCGAGCACTTCGTCGAGTGCTCGGCGCCCCACTCCTGTGCCCGCCATGGTGTACGTCTGGCACGGCGGGCCTCCCGCGAGAACGGTGGCGTCGGGATAGTCCGCTGGCCCAACGCTGCGAACATCGCAGTGCTCGGTACCGAGTCCTGCCTCCCTCCGTGTCGCGCACGCATCGTCATCCCATTCCACGCCGTGAACCGGTATGCCCAGCCAATGCGCCGCCACGTCGAGTCCGCCGGGACCTGCGAACAGGTCCACCATGCGACGTTGCGTCCTGCTACGAGACTTGGAAGGAGCGGGGACCATGCGTGGAGTTTAAGGTGTGCCACCGACAGGGTCTCGAATGGGCCGATGACCCGCCGAGGTGCCAGCGTGCTACCGCAGCAGCGCTGCGATGGCCATGCCCAGAGCCCTCGCCAGCGGTGGCGGCATGGCGTTTGCCACCTGTCGGTATTGCGCGGTCTTCCGTCCGGCGAAACGCCACTCCGCGGGGAATCCCTGCAGGATTGCAGCCTGGTCGACGGTCAACTTCACCATTCCGGGGCGTCCCTGGGACGGATCCCACACGAAGTCCGGGCCCGGCACCCTATCCGCTACCGTTCCTCCGTCAACTCCGATCCGGGCCCAGGCACGTTTCGAACCCGTCGGGCCCAGATCTGGACCTCCGCGGTCCCACGACCCGCCCACGAGTGTCGGCGCCAGGACGGCCGCCTGAGTCGCCCATTCGCCCGCGTCCTCCCACCCCCTGGCTTCCATCGATTCGCGCAACGCCTCCCCGACGGTCTGCCACGAATCGGGGATTCCTTCAAGAACTTTGATGCCGCCGACCTCCCTGTCTTTAAATGCGATCAGCACACCGTGCTTGCGGTCCTGCGGAACACCGATATCAGCAGCGTTGACGACGAACCATCGATATGAGTAACCGATGTGCTCAAGCTCGACCTCCACCATGGACCGGAGTGGCGCATATGCGTCGCTGGTCGCGAGCTCTGGAACATTGTCGATTAGTAACGCTCTGGGTTGAACTCCATGCACGAGGAAGGCGACCGCCTGGACCAGCGACGACTCGTACTCGGTACCGCGGGTGCGCGCGACCGCCGCCGAGGCCTTCAGCCGTGGAAGCCCGGCGGCGAGCAGGTCGATATCGAGGAGACGCGGCTCGTTGATGGGATCGAAGTCGAGGAGATCACAGCTTTCGACATCCCACTTAGGGCGATTCAATCGGAGCGTCTCACAAGCGACCGACCGATTGTCGAGGAGGAGCGCAGGCTCGAACCCGGCCTGCTCAAGCCCAAGTGCTAGTCCGCCACCACCAGCGCACACGAGCAGCGAGTTGAATGCCGCATCACGCTTCATCCGCGCACCACTCCATCGCTCCTGACCATTCGAATCATCTCGCTACGACTTTGCCATACCGGCATTTCCATGTCTCAGCGGTTACATCCAAGGTTGCGTCCAGCAGAGTGGTGTACGAACCGGATCCCAACCTGACCGGCGTGTCGTAGCCCTATGAAGGCGGCCATCGCGTGACTCTTCGAGAGACCGACCAAAGTCACTCGATGAAGGACCACGCGATGGCCACTGCCCACGATATCGACCTGCACCCGTTCCTGAGCGATCAGCTCGCCGACGCCAGCCCCGACCTGCTGCGGAGCCTGCTGTCCACGTTCATCGACGCGCTCATGGGCGCCGAGGCCGACACCCTGTGCGGCGCCGGCTTCGGTGAACGCTCCGACGACCGCACCAACAGCCGAAACGGCTACCGACACCGCGACTTCGACACCCGTGCCGGCACTCTGGGCATCGCGATCCCCAAGCTGCGCTCCGGTTCGTATTTCCCGGACAGTGAGAATGACGGGTGCGAGTTGGTTGTCCGCGTCTGACCCATTCCCTGACAGTGAGGTTGGCCGCGTTGATGCAGGTCGCCCGCGACAAAGTCGACGAGGGTCAGGAGGAACTCCTGGGGCTGTATGCGCTCGCCGGCCCCGGCGGCGGCCCGTCGGTGATCACCGCGAAACGGTCCCGCTGGCTGATTGATCGAGGTGATCGAGACCGGATGGCGCAGGTTGGGGTTCGATGCGATTGACGACGACGGCTTCTTCCAGTTGGTCCTCGGTCGACTCGTGGAGCCGACCTCGCTGAGTGACACCGCCCCAGTCGTCGGCGAGATCGGCCTGACCCCAGCCCACCGCAACACCTACGCCAACGCACTCAAGCGTTGCGCTACGAGCGATTACCAAGGACGCCACGCTTGAGGAGCTGTCGCCGGACGGTCGTGTGGTCGACCCTGAGCTGTTCGCCGATCCGAAAGAGTGACCAGCCCGCTTTGTACAGTCGCGCGGCTTCTGTCCGCGACCTGTGACGCGTTCAGACCACGCTGTCGAAGTGGCACGCCAGCCCGTACTAGCAGCTTGCTGACCGTCTGTCGGTTGACGCCGAACTCGCTGGCCAGCTCTTTGATCAAGGCGCCAGTCTGGTATCGCTCCACGAGCCGGGTTACTTCGTCCGTATTCAACCGACGCTGGATCTGCCGCGCCCACGGGTAGGATATGGTGTCGCCGCTGTCTGGATTTGGTCCAGAATTAACAGATGTGGTGGTCAGGGCCCTTTCATCGGGGCCGTTAAGTTTGAACAAAGTCCACTTACTTCCACCAGGGAAGACTACGGTTTCCATCTCATTTCGGTCGGCCGTTGACGACACACTTGACGACAGTTCATATCGCGGTGTCTTCGGCGGATCCGAACAGCGAGTCGAGCGAATCCAGCGCTTCTCGCTTCACCGACTCGATCACTTCCGCGTAGGTCCCGGTCGTCACGCTGATCGAGCTGTGCCGCAGGATCCGCTGAATGGTCGCCGCATCCGCACCCATTGAGAACAGCAAGGTCGCGCATGAGTGACGAAGATCGTGGACACGCACTCGGGGAACGGCGGCCTTCTCACACAACCGCCTACGCTCCACGATTCTTCACTACCAGTGAAGTCCCGATAGCGGCTGCGTGTGACGTGAAAAGCCCGCTCAGTGCGATTTTTTACAGATGAGCGGGGTTTGCAGAAACGGAGCTGGTCTTCGTCACCCTCGTACTCGCATTCCGATTTCCACACGCCGTGGACGACGATGTTCCGAGCATTCTTGATGGGTGGCACGGCCTTGAGGATGTCTCGAAGAGGTTCAACGTGCACGATGGTTTCAGGCTCATCGAACTCTAAGCCGGGATTCTCAATGCGGCAGGTCATCACGGCGACAGCGTTAGAAGTGAGCCAATCCAGCGACTGGCCTTCGAAGATCACCGCGTAATTGCTCAATCGCCCACCCGACTGTTCAGCCAGCACGTAGCGTAGGACGTCCTCCAGCACCGCGCTGGCAGCTGCGACGCGGCCCATGGCCCGCGAACAGTGAATCAGGAGGAATACCCTCGGTCATCTGCCGAGTGTCCATGGATGGAACCCCGTGCCAAGAGGAATTGAGGCGCGAGGAGGTCCCTCAGCGTTGCGACTGCCAGGCCGTCTTCAGGCCGTGAGAGTCTACGAACGCCGAAGAACTGGGCAGAACTGCGAAGATATTCCTGCCCAGTTCAGGGCTCTATTCCGTAGTGTTTCACCAGGTCGCCACAAAGGCCGGAAAAATCACCCAGATACGCAGGCTAAAGCCTGGCATCGGCGCGCCTGGAGTGCGGCAGCTCGAATGGGGCCGACTGTTTGCCTACAACGTGATCTCGGGGCTGGACGGAGCCTTCTTGGGCCGGCCGCTCAGGAGCATCTTCTCGCGATCCAAACCGTCGTTGTAATCCTGCACAATCTGCTTCGCCATGGGCGTCGACCGAGACGCCGAGCCACCACCGCTTGCCCGCTGGCGCACCGCGTTTTGCTTCCAGATTGTCGGAGAACCTCCGCGTTTCAGGACCTTGATGAGCCGCGCGTCCTCTGCGAGCTCCCAGTTTCCGGGCCAATCGAGCACCATGGTCACCGCTCGCAGGACAATGTTGTCCCAGGTGCTGGCATCGCGCCCCCAGGCATCACTCACCACCTTCAAAACTCGACTGACCATCCCCGGTTTCTTGCCCATTGCAAGCAAGGCCTGGACAGCGCCGACGCGGTTTGCGCTCGGGGTGGCAGCTACTTGGAGGTCGCCGCCGAGGGCCTGTACTTCATCGTTGACGCGAATCGCGATGGCGTCGCCCGCCGTAAGCGAGACCCGAAAGTTGTCGAATGGTTTGACCGGCTTGCGATGCTTGTTCGCCGCAAGGAAGAGCTTCGCCTCCTGCTGGATGGTCAGCCCTTCATAAACCATCGTGTCGCGGAGGAAGTCTGGGCCCTCTTTGCTGATGCAGGCCTGGTTGCTGTGCTGACCATCGATGATTACCAGGGTGCTGTCCTTCCGTTTCGACACAAGCGCCGGGAGGAGCATCTCCGGGTCCCAGTCTTCGGCGATCTTTGCGGTCCAGGCGGCGATCTCATCGCGTTGCATGTAGAGGCGCCCGGTATCCATTGACGGATCCACAGTGAGGTCAGCGACCCGGATCCGTTCGAAGTGCTTGTCCATGTAGTTGCTCCAACGGCTCGTCTTCGGCCCCTCCCTGGGTCAAAGTTCCTTCAAGCCTACGGTCAAATTATGACCTGTGCAAATTTTTATGGCCAACAGATTCTGACAGGTTGCTCTAACTATTCAGGTCCTGTTGACTCCTCAGGTCTGGGATCTCGACCTCAATCGCTCCGCCACCCTTGACTCCCAGCCTCTACGTGTGGGGAGCATGCCTATGAGAAGGCGGGTAGGCAGTCCGCGTGGGCCCGTGCCACCCGCCAGCCGGTCCGCCTCGTTGTCACCGAGTTATCACAAGTCGCCCGGACAACCCCGGACACGACGGAACTCCCACGGAGCCATATCGCCACCTCACCTGGGAGCACGGACCTCCGCGATCCCCGCGCGGACACGACGTGTTCGACTCGTAATGAAGTGGTCGAACAGGCGGGCGTCGGTGACGACAGGTCTGACGACAACGGCGACGACACCGAACTCACTCACGCCCTTGACGGCACATAGACCGAGCGCGGAAACACGGTGGTCGGCGACTCGTCCCGTGCCTGGCAGTGTGGGGTCAGGGGTTCGAGTCCCGTTAGCTCCACTTCGAGAGAAGCCTCCTGTCCGCAGACGATGCGGGTGGGGGCTTTCCTCATTCATCCCTCTTGTCCCGGCGGGACACTGGCGTCATGACATTCACTGTGACGCATCGCTCACTCGACCAATTGGCGGAGTTCGCCGTCACCGACTTCGGCGACGACGACAGCTACAGCATCCACGAGTCCGAGGCGCTCGTCATCGTCCGCGCCGCGCGGGAGCTGATCTACGCCCCCCGGAGTTGGTTCCTGGTGGAGCGGGAGACGGCCAGGAGGACGGTTCGCCCGGCAATTACATGTGACGCTTCGGGCAGCGATTCGCACATCTGTTCGACTGCCGAGGTCGATTCGACGTGTGGCCGCCCGAACCGAGACCGCGCCGGGGTGCTGTCCGAACGGGCACCCGCTGGCCGCGAATACGTGACTGGTGGGGTGGGAGGTGTGCGGGTGTGCGACGTCCAGCAACGGTGGGCACCGCACCCATTTCTGCCGGCGATGCGGCGCCACCGTTCGGACTCCGCCGTGCTGCTGCGGTTCCGGCGACGGCCGGTGAGTGGACGGTTATCGGATCGGCTGCCTCGCTGCCGTGGGGTTGCCCCAGATCGTGTCGGAGACGTCCTGGAGGACGAGGGCGACCAGTCTCTCGGTGCCTGCGGTGAACGTGGACGCCGCGACGAGCACCCAGATCCAGTGGCCCTCCCGGTGCCGGATGCGCAGATGTGCTATCGCGCTGGGGCTTTCCTGGCTCAGTACCCGGGCGAGCGTGGTGCCCCACAGTGCGGCGTCGTCGGGGTGGAACAGTTGCGGCGTGGTCGAGGTTCGCGAATTCGTCGGCGTCGTAGCCAATCAGCGTCGCGCAGGCGGGGTTGCTGAACACGACGTTTCGTTCGCGGTCGTGAACGCTGATCGCGTTGGGGAATGGATTCCATCAGCGCAGCGAATCCGGCGCTATCCAGTTTTCTCACTGTCCCCCCTCGTGCTTCTTCGATGGCGCCCACATAGTACGCCGCACCGTGCAGTTTCGTGCGGTGAATCAGTTAATGAATAGCAAACCTCGATCGCGAACGTGCTCCGCGAGGATAGGGTGACGGGATGCGGTTCGTCACCATCGTCCAGGCCTCCGCGTTCGCCCCCGTGTGGCTGCGGGTCCTGCTGCTGATGGCCGCGGGAGCGAAAGTGTGGGGAGCCGGCATCTATTCGGGCTGCTATTTCGGCAGCAAGGACGTCACGATGGGGCTGGGGACCGTCGTCAACCGCGGCGTCCTGTTCGACGGCACCGCGCCCATCACGCTCGGCAAACAGGTCGCCGTCGGGCACCGCGTCCAGTTCGTCACGAGCACCCACGAGATCGGTCCGAGTTCCGGCCGGGGCGGACGAGTTCTCGACGGCCCGATCGTGATCGGCGACGGGTGCTGGATCGGCGCGGGCGCGATCATCCTTCCCGGAGTGACGGTGGGGAAGGGTGCGTCGTCGCGGCGGGCGCAGTGGTCACCCGCGACTGCGAGCCGAACGGGCTCTACGCGGGGTTGCCCGCGCGCCGTGTCCGCGACCTCGACTCCGCCCCGTCCGTGCGCTGAGCGCCTGCCCGGCGTTCGACGGCGACCGCACGGTTCACGCCGTCGAGAAACCGTGAAATGGTGGCATTCTCGACCGCGTCGAAGTCGTCGAGGACGGAGGCCGTCCGGTCGATGAGCGGTCCGAAGAACGTCTGACCGCCTGGATCAGGCACCCGAGCGCAAGGCTCAGCTGGCGGACTTCTTCTCGAAGTCCCCTGCCGATCGTCAGGCCGTCCTCGACGCGCACCCGCAGCTGAAGAGCCGGCTGGAGACCCGTCCTGACCGACGGACCGGGCTGTCGAGTGGCGCGCGAAGGCACTGACGATCGCCGAGACCTGCGGCAACTACTGACGGACGCCAGGCACGGTCGACAGAGATCGTGCCGCAACGGTTTTCGCTCTGCCGTCGGCAAAAGTGTTCCGGAATGCCGAAAGCCCCCCAACAAGGTTGGGGGGCTTTCGGTAACGGATGTTCGGCGGTGTCCTACTCTCCCACACCCTGTCGGGTGCAGTACCATCGGCGCTGGAGGGCTTAGCTTCCGGGTTCGGAATGGGACCGGGCGTTTCCCCTCCGCTATGGCCGCCGTAACTCTATGAAACTGTCACACGGAACATCAGCGAAGACACACACAACAAACAGTGTTGTTGGTGGTGTTCTTCTTTCTTCTGTTCTGAAACGTGTGTGTTGTTTCAGATACTGCACAGTGGACGCGTAGCTTCTT
>NZ_JBLWIT010000105.1:0-24257 GCF_048381435.1 Rhodococcus mengyinensis
GGCGTATTCAGTCGGTCGACGCAACATCCCTGGTAAGGAAGGGTGTTGTGGATGGTGTTCAAGGGGCGGCCGCCGATCGAGCGGCGAGTGCGGGAGCAGTTCTGGGAGTGTTTGCGGGCGGGGCAGGACACGGTCAGCGCGGCGTGTGAGGTGCAGGTCTCGCTGACCCAGATGCGGCGGTGGCTGGTGCAGGTCGGTGGAGTGCGTCCCCGCCGACCTGTTCCCCCGTCGGGGCGGTATCTGTCGCTGTCCGAGCGGGAGCAGATCGACGAATTCCGCCGGGACGGGTGGACGATCCGGGCGATCGCCCACGCACTGGGCCGCAGCCCGTCCACGATCAGCCGGGAACTGCGGCGGGCGTTGTCCTCTCGCGGGAAGTATCTGGCCTCACGGGCCCAACGGGACGCCGAGGCCCGCGCCCGGCGCCCCAAGACCGCCAAGCTCGCCGCCCACGCCGAGTTGCGGGAGCAGGTGCAGGGGTGGCTGGGTGAGGACTTGTCACCGCAGCAGATCTCGCACAAGCTCAGGCGGGAGTATCCGAGCCGGCCGGAGATGTGGGTGTCACACGAATCGATCTATCAGGCGTTGTTCGTCCAGTCCCGGGGAGCGTTGACGCGGGAGCTGACCGCCCATCTGCGGACCGGCCGCTACCTGCGTAAACACCGAAGCACGGTCGGTGAGCGGCGGGGGAAGTTCCCGGACATGGTGATGATTTCCGAGCGTCCCGCCGAGGTCGAGGACCGGGCGGTGCCCGGGCACTGGGAGGGCGATCTGATCATCGGGGCGAACAACAAGTCGGCGATCGGGACGTTGGTGGAGCGGTCGACCCGGTTCGTGATGCTGTTGCACCTGCCGGATGGGCATTCCGCCGAGCAGGTGCGGTCGGCGATGACCCGCAAGATCACCGAGCTTCCCCAGCACCTTGCCAAGTCGATCACCTGGGATCAGGGTGCGGAGATGAGTCAGCACGCCCGGTTCACTGTCGAGACGGGGGTGCCGGTGTATTTCTGTGATCCGCGTTCGCCGTGGCAGCGCGGGACGAACGAGAACACAAACGGCTTGCTGCGCCAGTACTTCCCCAAGGGGATCGCGTTGGACGGGTTCGAAGAGGTCTACCTCGACGTGGTGGCCGATAAACTCAATCGTCGTCCCCGTATGACGCTCGACTGGGACAGTCCAGCCGAGCGTCTCGGGAAACTCGTTGTTGCGACGGCCGCTTGAAAACGCCGTAGCTGGAACAACCAGAAAGGCGCACGGGCGCGAAGCGCCTCTGACCAGGCGATTTGTTGGCCCGGTCGGCAATGGTGTAACTTTCTTCGAGCACGGAGGAAGTCATTCCGAGTGCGGAGAACAACCGAATACGGGGCTATGGCGCAGCTGGTAGCGCACCACACTGGCAGTGTGGGGGTCAGGGGTTCGAGTCCCCTTAGCTCCACTCGAGAGAAGCCTCTCATCCGCAGACAATGCGGGTGGGAGGCTTTCCTCATTCATCCCCTTGTCCCGGTGGGACACTGGCGTCATGACATTCACTGTGACGCATCGATCATTCGACCAATTGGCGGAGTTCGCCGTCACCGACTTCGGCGACGACGACAGCTACAGTATCCACGAGTCCGGGGCGCTCGTCATCGTCCGTGCCGCCCGGGAGTTGATCTACGCCCCCGGGAGCTGGTTCCTGGTGGAGCGGGAGGACGGGCAGGAGGACGGTTCGCCCGGCAACTACATGTGACCGCCCACCGCAGCGACGGCGGTTCCCGGTCGAACTCGCACATATGTTCGACCGCGAGGTAGGTTGGGCGTGTGGCCGCCAGAACCGAAACCGCGCCGGGGCGCTGTCCGAACGGGCACACGCTGGCCGCCAACACGTGCCTGGTGGGGTGGGAGGTGTGTGGGTGCGCGACGTCGAACAACGGTGGGCACCGCACCCATTTCTGCCGGCGCTGCGGCGCGACCGTCCGGACTCCGCCGTGTAGTGGCACGGCGTCCGGCGACGGGCGGTGAGCGGGCGGTTATCGGATCGGTTGCCTCGCGGCCGTGGGGTTGCCCCAGATCGTGTCGGATTCGTCCTGGAGCACGAGGGCGACCAACCTCTCGGCGCCTGCGGTGAACGTGGACGCCGCGACGCGCACCCAGATCCAGTGGCCTTCCCGGTGGCGGATGCGCAGATGTGCTGTCGCGCTGGTGCTTTCCGTACCCAGGACCCGGGCGAGCATGGTGCCCCACAGTTCGGCGTCGTCGGGGTGGAACAGTTGCTCGTGTTCGAGGTCTGCGAATTCGTCGGTGTCGTAGCCGATCAGGGCCGCGCAGGCGGGGTTGCTGAACACGAGGTTTCGATCCCGGTCGTGAACGCTGATCGCGTGGGGGATGGACTCCATCAGTGCAGCGAATCCGTCGCTATCCAGTTGTCTCACTGTCCCCCCTCGGGAATCTTCGATGGCGCCCACATAGTACGCCGCGCCTCGGATCTTCGGGCGGTATCGCAGTTAACGGCGAGCAACTTCCGGTATCGAACCTGCTCCGTGGCGATAGGGTGACGGGATGCGGTTCGTCACCATCGTCCAGGCCTCCGCGTTCGTCCCCGTGTGGCTTCGCGTTCTCCTGCTGATGGCGGCGGGCGCGAAAGTGTGGGGAGCCGGCATCTGTTCCGGCTGCTATTTCGGCAGCAAAGACGTCACGATGGGGCTGGGGACGTTCGTCAACCGCGGAGTGCTGTTCGACGGCACTGCGCCCATCACGCTCGGCAGGCAGGTCGCTGTCGGGCACCGCGCGCAGTTCATCACGAGTACTCACGAGATCGGACCGAGCGACGGCCGGGGCGGGCGGGTGGTCGACCGTCCGATCGTGGTCGGCGACGGGTGCTGGATCGGCGCGGGCGCGATCATCCTTCCCGGAGTGACGGTGGGGGATGGATGTGTCATCGGGGCGGGCGCGGTGGTCACCCGCGACTGCGAGCCGAACGGGCTCTACGCGGGGTCGCCCGCGCGTCGTGTCCGCGACCTCGACTCCGCGCCGTCCGTGCGCTGAGCGCCGGCCTGGCGTTCGACGGTGACCGCACGGTTCACGCCGTCGAGAAACCGTGAAATGGTTGCCCTTTCGGCGGTGTCGAAGTCGTCGAGGACGGAGGCCGTCCGGTCGATGAGCGGCCCGAAGAACGTCTGACCGAGGTCGACGGCGCGGGGTGTGACCGCGAGCAACGACCTGCGGCGGTCGTCGGCGTCCCGGTCGCGCCGGATCAGGCCTGCCTTCTCCATGCGATCGAGCAGGGCGGTGACCGAGGCGGAGTTGATGCCGAGCTGACTTCCGAGCCATCCGGGTGTGGCGGCGAGTCCCGTGCGGTCGGCGTCGAGGATGCAGATCAGGGCACGGAGATCGGTGGTGTGCAGTCCGTGCAGTTGCGCGAATTCGGCGCCGAGCAGGTTCAGTTCGACTGCGAGTGCACGCAGCCGGTGCACGGTCTGTGCGCCTTCGTCCGGGTCCACGCTCTGCAATCTACTGCGACTTTTCCTTCGTTTGTCTAGTATCTCGATTGGCGAGATAACCGAGGAGGGTTGATGACGGCAGTCGACGACTTCTTCGCCGTGTACGACGCGCTGCTGGACGAGTGGCCGGTGGACGTCACACCCGTCGACGTCCCGACACGGTTCGGGAGCACCCGGGTCAACGTGTGCGGACCCGAGTCGGGGGCGCCGCTTCTCCTACTGCCCGGGGGCGGGGCGACGTCGATCGTGTGGATCGCGAACGTCGCGGCGCTCGCCCGCAGTCACCGGGTGTTCGCGGTGGACGTCATGGGCGACGTGGGGCGCAGTGTGAACGACGGCGCACCGCTGCGCACGGCCCTGAACCTGTTCGAGTGGCTGGACGCGGTGCTCGACCACCTCGGGGTGAACGCGTCGGCGGTGGTCGGTCATTCGTACGGCGCCATGATCGCCCTCGCCTACACGCTGCACGGTTCCCGTCGCGTCGACAGCCTGGTGTTGCTCGACCCGACGTCCTGCTTTGCGGGCATGAGCCCGAGGTACCTGCTCCGCGCGGTGCCGGTGCTGATCAGGCCGACGGAGAAGCGGCAGCGGAGTCTGATCGGCTGGGAGACCGCGGGCGCCGGAGTCGACCCGCGGTGGCTGGGCGTGAGCGCGCTCGGGACGGCCGCTTTCGGCCGCACTGCGCTCGTGGTGCCGCCGCGCCCGAAGGCCGAGGCGCTGGGGAGGCTGACCGCCCATACTGCCGTGGTGCTTGCGGGAGGCAGTCGGGCACACGATCCGGGGAGGGTGGCGGCGAACGTCCGCCGGTTGCTCCCGTCGGCCACGGTCACGACGATTCCCGGCGCCACACATCATGCGCTGCCGATGACGCCCGCAGCCGACGTCGACGCGGCGATCCTCGCCGCGGTGGCGGGACGCTAGGATGGGCGCCCGGTAGATCGTCGAGGTCCCACGGAGGTCGCAGCGTTGGCGAAGAAGCGGATTCCCGTCGTCATCGTCGCCGGATTCCTCGGTTCGGGAAAGACGACACTGCTCAACCACGTGCTGCGCAACAACCGCGGGGTCCGGGTCGGCGTCATCGTCAACGACTTCGGCGCCGTGAACATCGATTCGATGATGGTGGCCGGTCAGGTCGATTCCATGGTGTCGCTGAGCAACGGCTGTATGTGCTGCGCCGTGGACGTCAGCGACATGGACGAGATGCTGGACCGCCTCGCCCATCCCACGTCGCAGATCGACGTGATCATCGTCGAGGCGAGCGGACTTGCCGAGCCGCGCAACATGATTCGGCTCGTTCTCGGCAGCACCAACCCGCACGTCGTGTACGGCGGCCTCGTCGTGATGGTCGACGGTGAGCAGTTCGAGGACAAGGCGGCGCAGCACCCGGACCTCGGCAAGCACGTCACGCTCGCCGACCTCGTGATCCTGAACAAGACGGACCGCATCGACGACGGCCGACGCGCCGCCGTGCAGGCGATGGTCCGCGACTACAACGACCGCGCGCCCGTCCTGACCACCGCGCACGGCAGGATCGAGCCCACCCTGCTGTTCGACCGTGAACCCGGGCGTGAACCGGCGGCGGGGGAGCAGCTCACCCTCGACCAACTCCTGCTGGACCAGCACGACCACTGCGATGACCACGATCACCTGCACTCGTCCTACGAGGCAGTCGATTTCGCCTCGGACGAGCCGATCGATCCGCGTCGGCTCGTGGAGTTCCTCGAGAAACGACCGGTCGGGATCTACCGGATCAAGGGATTCGTGCACTTCGCGGTGCCCGGACAGTCGCGGAAGTTCGAGGTGCAGACGGTCGGCCCGCACATCAGATTCACGTCGACGCGCTGGGAACCCGGCGAGGAGCGGGCGACCCAGCTGGTGCTCATCGGCGCCGACATCGAGGCCGAGCACGTGCGGACCCGGCTCGCGGACTGCGTCGTGGCGGAGGGGGACGAGGCGGACCCCGGCGCGATGCTGGGCGTGCACCGCTATACCGTGACCGCGTGACCGAGTCTGCGTGTAGTCCTGAAACGAATCCCGAGCCCGCGCTGTCCGTGTACGACGCGATCCGTCGTCGCCGCGACGTGCGGGCCGAGTTCACCGGGGAGCCGATCGCGGCCGACGTGCTCGACCGCATCCTGGGTGCGGCGCACTGCGCCCCCAGCGTGGGCAACACGCAGCCGTGGGATTTCGTCGTCGTGCGCGACACCGAGACGCTGACCACGTTCGCCGATCATGTGGCCGGCGCCCGGCGGCGTTTCGCGGACTCGCTGCCCGAGGACCGGAAGAAGACGTTCGATCCCATCAGGATCGAAGGGATCTGCGAGAGCGGTATGGGAGTCGTCGTCACCTACGACCGGAGCCGAGGCGGCGAACACATCCTCGGCAGGCACACGGTCGACGACACCGGTCTGTTCTCCGCGGTGCTCGCGATCCAGAATCTGTGGCTCGCCGCGGCCGCCGAGAACGTCGGCGTCGGCTGGGTGTCGTTCTACGACGAGCCGTATCTCACCGAACTGCTGGGCATCCCCGAGCCGGTGCGCCCCATCGCCTGGCTGTGCGTGGGGACGGTTGCCGAGTTCCAGCAGGTGCCGGACCTCGAGCGCTTCGGGTGGCGGGGGCGCCGGCCACTGGCCGACGCCGTCCACCTCGAGAAGTTCTAGCCCTGACGGCGGCGTGAGCCGGCGGCGGACGCCGTGCGGGTTCCGCCGCCGGTGGACGATGCGGCGCGCGGGCGTCCGGCACCGCCGGAGCGGGAGCGACGTGCCCCGCCGCCCTGGCCGTGTGCGCGACCGCCCTGGCCGCCGCGTCCACCCTGGGCGCCGCCCGGTCGCTGGTTGCGTCCGCCGCCGTTCGACGCGGGCGCAGCCGCCTTGGGGGCGGGGGTGACGTGCGGTGCGATGTCGCCGACCAGGTCGAGCACGTGTGCGGAATCCGCGGTGCTGCGGAGGGGGGTCACCTTGATCGCGGCCTTGCGCATCAGGACGGCGAGGTCCTTGCGCTGCTCGGGCAGCACGACCGTCACGACGTCGCCGGCGCTGCCCGCGCGTGCGGTGCGACCGGAACGGTGCAGGTATGCCTTGTGTTCGGCGGGCGGATCGACGTGGACGACCAATTGCACGTCGTCGACGTGGACGCCGCGCGCTGCGACGTCGGTGGCCACCAGCACGCGTGCCTCACCGGCGGAGAACGACGCGAGGTTGCGGTCACGGGCCGCCTGCGACAGGTTGCCGTGCAGGTCGACCGAGGGGATTCCCGCCTCGGTGAGCTGACGGGCCAGCTTGCGGGCCTGGTGCTTGGTGCGCATGAACAGGATCCGGCGTCCGGTCCCGGACGCCAGCCGCTCGACCAGCTTGCGCTTGGATTCGACGCCGTCCACGTCGAACACGTGGTGCGTCATGGCGGCGACGGGCGAGTTCGCCTCGTCGACCGAGTGCAGGACCTCGTTCTTCAGGAACCGCTTCACCAGCTTGTCGACGCCGTTGTCCAGCGTGGCGGAGAACAGCAGCCGCTGCCCGTGCTGGGGGGTCGCGGTGAGGATGCGGGTGACGACGGGCAGGAAGCCGAGGTCGGCCATGTGGTCGGCCTCGTCGAGCACGGTGATCTCGACGGCGTCGAGGCTCACGAACTTCTGCTTCATCAGGTCTTCGAGCCGTCCGGGGCACGCGACGACGATGTCGACGCCGGCCTTGAGCGCGCTCACCTGACGGTTCTGGGAGACACCACCGAAGATGGTGGTGACCCGCAGGTCGTAGGCGGCGGCGAGGGGCTCGAGGGCTGCGGTGATCTGCGTGGCGAGCTCGCGGGTGGGGGCCAGGATCAGGCCCACCGGGCGACCCGGGCGACGCTTTCCGCCCGACAGTTCACCCGCGAGGCGGGACACCATCGGGATGGAGAAGGCGAGCGTCTTACCGCTGCCCGTCTTGCCCCGGCCGAGCACGTCGCGGCCCGACAGCGTGTCGGGGAGGGTGTCGACCTGGATGGGGAACGGGGAGGTGATCCCCTTGTCGGCGAGTGCTTTCACCAGTGGTTCGCGGACGCCGAGCGCAGCGAACGTCGTGTCGGGAGTATGTGTGTCAGACAAGTGGTCAGGCCTTTCGGGCACAGGGTTGTGCCCGGAGGGCCGATACGGAAGGTCTCCGTCGGAGCTCGAGCACAGGTTGGCGGCGTTGCCGGTCGGCAAGCTTCTTCGCCGTAAGAAGAGCGGATGCGGTGGTGCACATCCAACAGGATTCGGGTGACCGAACTGAATGCGTTCTACGACGCTCGATGACCGTCGTGGTCACCTAGTGATCGCCACTCTACCCGGTGGCAGCCGAACGGTCCGACCGAGGACTCACAAACCGACCCATTCCGAGGCCCCGTCGGCGAAATTCTGCCGCTTCCAGATGGGTACTTCGTGCTTGATCCGTTCGACCAGTTCGGCGCACGCGGCGAACGCCTCGGCGCGGTGTGGTGCGGCGACTGCGGCGACCACCGCGAGGTCGCCGACGGTGAGGGACCCGACCCGGTGGACGGCCGCCACGGGTAGTCCGGTGGACGCCGCGACCTCCTCGCAGACGGTACGGAGGAAGCGCTCGGCGTCCGGGTGCGACTGGTACTCGAGAGCCGAAACGGATTGTCCGCCATCGTGATTACGGACGACGCCGGTGAACACCACGACGGCGCCGTGCTCGGGCCCGGCCACGGCGGCGTCGACGACGGCGGGATCGAGGGGCTGATCCGAGATCTGGGCGAGGATGTCACTCATCGTGCGCACCTCCGCCTGCGACCTGAGCGAGGAGGTGGTCGACGATGGGATCGAGGACGGACAATCCGTCCTTGACGCCACCCGGCGAGCCGGGCAGATTCACCACCACTGTGCCGTTCGCCACACCGGCGAGTCCGCGGCTCAGCGAGGCGTGCGGGGTCACCGCCGTCCCGCGGTTCCGGATGGCGTCGGCCACACCGGGGAGTTCTCGGTCGAGCACCGCACGGGTGGCCTCCGGGGTGGCATCCGTGGGGGAGACGCCGGTACCGCCGGTACTGATGATCAGCGCCGGATTGCCGGACAGTGCGTCGGCGAGGCCGGCGGCGATGTCGGCGTCCGCGTAGACCAGCGGACCCCGCGTGGTGAAGCCACGGTCCTCGAGCCACGCGGCGATCACCGGGCCGGTCGTGTCTTCCCGAGTGCCCTTCGCGCCGCCGGTCGAGGCGACCAGAACGGCCGCGGATCGCGATGTCACCGTGGGGATTCCGGTGCTCTGCTGCTCACGCGTCCAGTGTCCGCGTTTGCCGCCGTCCTTGGTGAGCAACCGGACACCGTCCAGTGTCGCGGCAGGGTCGACGGCTTTCACCATGTCGTGCAACGTCAATCCGGCCACCGCCACGGCGGTGAGGGCCTCCATCTCGACGCCCGTCGGGCCCTTCGTCTTCGCGGTGGCCTCGATCGTGATGGCATCGCCCGTGAACCCGAACTCCAGCTTCACCGACGACAGCGCGAGCTGATGGCACAGCGGAATCAGTTCGGACGTTTTCTTCGCCCCCGAGATCCCGGCGATCCTGGCCGTCGCGAGAACGTCCGCCTTGGGCAGATCGTCGGCCCGCACCAGTTCGATCACCGCGGGTGTGGTGACCAACTGCCCGGCAGCGACTGCAATTCGGGTCGTGTCCGCTTTCGCGCTCACATCGACCATGCGGGCGCGGCCCTCGCTGTCGAGGTGCGTCAGGTCGCTCATAGGGGGATCACCTTCACGAGTTGTCCGGCGTCGAGCGCGGTGACGTCGGCGGGAACGTCGAGGAGGACGTCCGCCCATGCCATCGCGGCGACGAGATGGGAACCGGGGCCGGACACGAGTTCGACCCCGGCGTCGGTGCGGCGTGCGCGGAGGAATTGCCGCTTGCCGGGAATGGAGGTGACGGCCGCGGCAAGCGGCAGCTCCTCGGGTTCGGTCGGAGGGAGCCCGGCCGCGCGCCGGATCTCGGGACGCGCGAACACCTCGAACGAGACGAGGGTGCTCACCGGGTTACCGGGAAAGTTGAGGACGGGCGTACCGTCCACGACGGCGGTGCCCTGCGGGCCGCCCGGTTGCATCGCGACGTGACCGAACTGTGCGCCGAGCGGCGAGAGCGTCTCCTTGACCACCTCGAAGTCGCCCATCGACACCCCGCCGGAGGTGAGGACGAGATCGGCGGTGGTGGTCGCCTCCGCGAGCAGGGTCCGGAACTCGGCCGGGTCGTCGCCGCTGCGGGTGATCGAGACGACCTCGGCGCCGTTGGCCCTGGCGCTCGACGCGAGGGCGATTCCGTTGGAGTCGTAGATCTCTCCGGGGTGCAGTGTGGTCCCGGCGTCCACCAGTTCGGCGCCTGTGGTGATCACGGCGACGCGGGGACGCGGACGCACCGGGACGCGCTGCAGGCCGACGGCGGCGAGGACGGCGATGTGCCGGGCGGCGAGAACACTGCCGACGGGCAGCAGGAGCGTGCCCTCCTGGACGTCGCTGCCGCGCTCGCGCACGAATTCGCCCGCGGTGCGCGAGCGTTCGATGCGGACCTGTCCGTCCGTGGTCTCCGTGTCCTCCACCGGGACGACGGCGTCGGCGCCGTCGGGGATCGGCGCACCGGTCATGATCCGGTAGGCGGTCCCGGGTGTGTGGGTGGTGGCGCCGGCCGGTCCCGCGGCGATCACGCCCAGCACCGGCAGCACAGCCGGGACCGACGCGACGGATGCGGCGTCGACCGCGTATCCGTCCATCTGCGAATTCCGGAACAACGGCAGGTCGACGGGGGAGTGGACGTCGGCGGCGAGGGCGCGCCCGAGCGCCTCGCCGAGCGGAATCTCCTCGGCCGGGCGCTCCTGGAGCGTCGCGAGGAGTTCGGCGACGTGCTGGGCGTGCTGCTCCACAGAGCGTGCGGTCACGATGTTCCTCCGGCCATGGTCACCAATCCTAGGCACCCCGCCAACGGAGCGACGAGGGCACCGCGCCGGACAACGGTCACCCCCTCGCGGCATACTGGACAGATGCAGCGAAAGGCAACTCGATGACGGCCGTGGCGATGGGTATCCCGACTGTCCGGTCGTCGGTCTCGCTCGACGGGAGACCCGACGTCGATGAGCTGGTCGACCGGTTCGGCCGGGTCGCGCGTGACCTGCGGGTGTCCATCACCGAGAAGTGTTCGCTGCGCTGCACGTACTGCATGCCCGAGGAAGGCCTGCCCGCCATTCCGGCGGAGAACCTCCTCACCGCGAACGAGATCGTCCGGCTCGTCGATATCGCCGTCCACCGGCTCGGTGTGCGCGAGGTGCGGTTCACCGGGGGCGAGCCGCTGATGCGGGTGGATCTCGAGCAGATGATCGCCGGGTGCGCCGAGCGGGCACCGGGGATCCCGCTGGCGATGACCACCAACGCGGTCGGTCTCGAGCACCGCGCGGCCGGGCTCGCCCGCGCCGGACTGACGCGGGTCAACGTCTCCCTCGATTCGGTCGATCGTGAGCACTTCGCGAGACTGACGCGGCGCGACCGGCTGCCGTCGGTGATCGCCGGTATCCGCGCTGCCGCCCGGGCCGGACTGGCGCCGCTGAAGATCAATGCGGTGCTCATGCCCGAAACGCTCAGTGGAGCGGCCGATCTCCTGGAGTGGTGCCTGAGCGAGGGCGTCGCGCTGCGGTTCATCGAGGAGATGCCGCTCGACGCCGATCACGAGTGGGCACGCGAGAACATGGTCGCCGCCGACCGGTTGCTGGCCGTCCTCGGCGAGCGGTTCACCCTCACCGAACACGGGAGGGAAGATCCGTCGGCGCCCGCCGAGGAGTGGCTCGTCGACGGCGGACCGGCCACGGTCGGGATCATCGCGTCCGTCACGCGCTCGTTCTGCTCGGACTGCGACCGCACCCGTCTCACGGCCGAGGGAACGGTACGGTCGTGCCTGTTCAGCGACCAGGAGATCGACCTGCGGGCGGCCCTGCGGTCGGGTGCGGGCGACGAGGAACTGGCGCAGTTGTGGCGCGGCGCGATGTGGAACAAGTGGGCAGGCCACGGAATCAACGCGGACGGCTTCGCCCCGCCGCAACGGAGCATGGGAGCAATCGGTGGTTGACGTGACAGGCATTTCCGTTCGGTACTTCGCGGCCGCCGCCGATGCGGCGGGCTGCACCAAGGAAACTCTCGACCTCCCGGTCGGCGCCGACCTCGGCCAGGTGAAAGACCATCTCCTCGCCAAGTACGGACCCGAGATGCAGCGGGTTCTGTCGGTCTCCGCGTTCCTGGTGGACTCCGAGCTGACGCGCGACCTGACCCGCACCGCCGGTACCCAGGTGGACGTGCTGCCGCCGTTCGCCGGCGGCTAGCGGGCCGCGTTCACGGAGTCGGCCAGCCACCGGTCGAACGTGATCGTTCCGAACCGATTGTCGGGCACCAGGTTCGATCCCTCCCGAAAGAACTGGCCCATCGCGCCCGGAAGAGGCACGGTCACGACGAACCCGTGCGTCCCGGTGGCCTTCTTCCACGCCGCCGTCAGATCGCGGGCGGTGCGAACCTCCGGTCCACCGATCGTGATAGTCCCCTCCGGCGCCGGTTCGGCGGCCAGGGCGGCGTCGACCAGCGCGGTCGCGACATCCCTGGTGTCGATGGTCTGGAAGTTCGTCTTGGAGAACGCGGGGATCAACCCGGCCCGGCTCGCCGGCTTCGCGATCATGGGAATGAAGTCGTGGAACTGGGTCGCCCGCACGATCGACGTCTCCATCGCGGCGCTCTCGTAGACCCGTTCCTGCTTCCGCTTCGCCTGGTAATAGGGGAATTCGCTGCGGTCGACGTTGACGATGGAGAGCAGCACGGCGCGCCCGACTCCCGCGCCGTCCGCGGTGGCGAGGAGGTTCTCGGCGCCTTTCTCCAGCACGGCCCGGGTGCCGCGGGTCTTGCCGTCGGTGGTGTCCACCACGACGTCGACCCCGTCGAGTGCTTCGGCGAGGCCCTCACCGGTGACGAGGTCACCGTGGAAATGGGCGATCTCGCTGCCCGGCGCACCGCCGTGCCGGGTCAGGACCCGGACGGAGTGACCGCGCGCGAGAAACTCCTTGACCACCTGCCGGCCCGCAGTGCCGGTACCGCCCGCGACGAGCGCCTGGACCATCGGGTCACCGCCACCACGTGTCGAGCGGGGTCACCGGGACCGTGCGCTTGTGGCGGGTGTTCAGGAACATCGTCTCCAGCTTCTGCGCGACGGCGTCCGGCACGTCCTTGCCTTCGAGGTAGTCGTCGATCTGGGCGTACGTGACTCCCAGCGCTTCCTCGTCCGGGAGGGCGGGGCGATCGTCCTCGAGGTCGGCGGTGGGGACCTTCTTCCACGTGCTCTCGGGTGCGCCGAGTTCGCGCAGGAGTGCGGCGCCCTGACGCTTGGACAACCCGGTCAACGGGGTGACGTCCACGCCGCCGTCGCCGAACTTGGTGAAGAAGCCGGTGATCGCCTCCGCGGCATGGTCGGTGCCGACGACGAGATACCCGAGCTGGCCGGCGATCGAGTACTGGATCACCATGCGTTCGCGGGCCTTGATGTTTCCGCGGACGAAGTCGCGGAGTTCGCCGCCGTCGCCGATGATGTCGCGGAGCGCCTCGGACGACTCCTTCGCGGTGGCGTCCGCGCCGGGCTTCACGTTGACGACCACCGACCGGTCGGGCTTGATGAAGTCGAGGGAGATCTGCGCGTCGGACTCGTCCGCCTGGGTGCCGTAGGGCAGCCGCACGGCGACGAACTCGGCGTCGTGGCCCTCGTCGCGCAGTTCGCTCGCCGCGAGTTGCGCGAGGCGTCCGGTGAGGGTGCTGTCCTGACCGCCGCTGATACCCAGGACGAATCCTTTGGCCGGGGTCGACAGCAGGTAGTCCTTCAGGAACTGAACACGTTTGCGGATCTCGTCGGCCGCATCGATGGTGGGCCGGGCACCGAGTTCCTCGAGGATCTGCGCACGTAGATTCGCCATGACAGAACTCTAGCGAGTGCCCCTGACGAGCGCAGGGTACGGTTCCGCGCATGAGTAGATCGGACGTTCTGGTGGTCAGCGCGACCAAGGCGGAGGCGGTGCACGTCCCGTCCGAGTTCGAGGTCCTGATCACCGGGATCGGCAAGGTGAGCGCCGCCGTGGCCGTGGCGTCCGCACTCGCCGACTATCCGCGAACGGACAAGCCGCTCGTCGTCAACATCGGCACCGCCGGTGCGTTGCACGAGCATCACAGTGGCCTGTTCACGCCGTCGACCGTCCTCAACCACGACATCAGTGGCGACGCCATCCGAGCACTCGGCCACGAGGTGGCCGATCTCCTCGCCCTGCCGGACGGCGACGGTTCGGTGCTCGCGACCGGCGATCTGTTCGTGTCCGACGCCGGCGTGCGCGACGTGCTCGCCCGCAGGGCCGACCTCGTCGACATGGAGGGTTTCGCCGTCGCCTATGCCAGCGCTCGCGGCGGCGCCCGGTGCCGACTGGTCAAGCACGTCAGCGACACGGCCGACGACTCGGCACTGGACTGGCCCGCCCGGATCGATGCGAGCGCCCGGGAACTCGGTCGCTGGCTGGCGGCTCTCTAGCTCGCCCGCAGTGTCAGCCCGATCCCGTCGCTGTTGACCAGTCGCAGCGAGTCCGAATGGACGCTGTAGCCCGTCTCCCCGGCCAACGCGGCGAGAACGGCACGTTCGACCTCGGACACATCCGGGGGGCACGCCATCCGGGTGGTGGCCCAGGGCCCGAACGAGATCGAACTCCGCTGCACGTCCGCGGTCCCGGTCATGCGGTTGCAGCCGGTGAAGCCGGACGCCGAACCGTCGCCGGCGATGAGCAACTGGGGTGCCGTCCTTTCCAATGCCTCCGTCGCCGTGACCGCGTCCGGACTGATCAGCGCGGTGACCGTCCAGGTGGTCCCGACGACGGGCCGATCCGGCCGGACGACCTTCTCGTCCGTCAGCGTCACCGAACCGGTGGACGTGGTAAGGGTGAGTGTGTCGCCGCCGAGGGTCCAGTTCGGTTGCGCGTCCAGCAGCGCCGCCACCCAGGCGTCCGCGCCGGCGGACTCGCCCGGACACGCCATCAGCGTCATCGCGAGCGGTCCTGCCACGACCTTCCCGCCGGACAGGTCCACGTCGGCGCTGCCCTGATTGCATCCGGCCTCGACGGAGAGGCGTCCGGGGTCGGTGAAGCCGAGCACGAGGGGCCCACCGCCGGGAATGGGGTCGCCCTCGACGGAGGTGGAGACGTAGGTGCGGCCCGCCGGATCCGGCGGGCCGGGCTGCGCGTCCCCGGCGCAGGCGGTGAGCGAGGCGAACGTCAGGAGGCCGAGAACGGTCGCGGTGGTGCGCATTCCCCGAGGTTAGACAAATTGTCCGGATCCGGGATCAACATCGGGTGACGCGCCGGATCAGGTCCTCCCAGGCGGCGCCGAGCCGCTCCACGGACATCCCGAGGTCGCGCAATTCGTGCAGTACCAGCGTGGCTTCGAGGGGTGCGAGCAATGAGCAGGCGAGCAGTTCGTGGTCGCCCTGCACCCCGGCCGCGCGGAGCAGGGACACGACGTGACGCACGGAGACCGCCCGGGCGGGTGCGGCGAAACGGAACTCGAGGGAATTCTCGGCCGCGCGCTGGACCTCACCCTGTACCTCGACGATCGCGATGCGGGCGTGCCCGAAGGCGATCAGTCGGTCGATCGGGTCGGCGCCCGGTCCGAGCGGCGGTGGACCGAACATGAAGGACTGCTGGAGTTCCCGTTCGGTGTGGTCGAGGAGTGCGTGCATGAGGCCCGACCGGCTGCCGAACCGGCGGAACACTGTGCCCTTGCCCACACCGGCCTTGCAGGCGACCGCGTCCATCGTGACGGCGTCGACGCCGCGCTCCGCGACCAGCAGCGCAGCCGCGTCGAGCAGACGACGCCGATTACGTGCGGCGTCTCCGCGTTCCGGGGGATCGACCCCGATCTGGGGCAGCAGGGGACTGGTCACGCCTCGCATCCTACCGTGACGGGAACATAAGTGGACCGCGGTCCGTTTAGTTGCTATACATGTTCACGAGTCGCCCTACGCACCATCGAAGGATTATTGACATGTCACAGACCAACGTTCTCGTTCTCGTCGGCAGCCTCCGCGCCGCCTCGGTCAACCGTCAGCTCGCCGAGACCGCGATCGCCGTGGCGCCCGACGGTGCCGAGGTGACCGTGTTCGACGGCCTCGGGGACGTCCCCTTCTACAACGAGGACATCGACGTCGCCGGTTCCATCCCCGCCGTCGAGGCGCTGCGTGAGGCCGCCGGCCGCGCCGACGCGCTCCTGCTCCTCACGCCCGAGTACAACGGCACCATCCCCGCCGTCCTCAAGAACGCCATCG
The DNA here is from genome assembly GCF_048381435.1 of Rhodococcus mengyinensis. Lineage (NCBI taxonomy): Bacteria > Bacillati > Actinomycetota > Actinomycetes > Mycobacteriales > Nocardiaceae > Rhodococcus > Rhodococcus mengyinensis. The sequence goes on from NZ_JBLWIT010000105.1 coordinate 15,813, forward strand.
ACTGGATCTCCCGGCCGTACGGCACCGGCGCCGTCAAGGACAAGCCCGTCGCCGTCATCAGCGCCTCACCCAGCGGCAACGGTGCACAGTGGGCGCACGAGGACACCCGCAAGGCCGTCCGCATCGCAGGCGGCAAGGTCCTCGAGGACGTCACCCTCGCCATCGGCGGCACCATCGACAAGTTCGGTGACCGGCACCCGCGCGAGAACGCCGAGGTCGCGCAGCAGGTTGCCGACGTCGTCGCCAGCCTCGTCGACGCCACGAAGCAGCTCGTCGACGCCTGACGATCCGCTCGCGCGCGGCGCCGTCGTCGCTACAGCCCGGTCCGATCCAGGGCTGCGTCGACGGCGTCGCGCACCGAGTCGAAGTCTTCACCGGCCGCCAGGGCAGAGTCCCTGGCGGCTTCTATCTGTTCGCGCACCGTCTCGTACCGGGTGACCCACTCCTCCTTGTTGTCGCGCCAGTAACCGATGACGTCGTAGCGGTCCGCATGCCAGCCCAGGTCATGTCGTAACCAGCGCCGCACCACCCGCGACACCTTCGCCTCGCCCGCGAACCACACGTATCCCGGTGCATCCGGGCGCGGCCAGTCGCGGGCCGCCTCGGCGAGCAGACTGTCGCCGGCGCCGTTTCCGCTCCCGTCCAGCCACGTCATGGTCAGCGCGGCATCGGTGGCGAACTGCTGCCGGTCCTCGGGGGTCGTGACCTCCGCGATGACGTGCACCCGCGGCGAGCCGGGCAATTCCTCGAGTATCCGGCCGACGGCGGGCAGTGCCGTCATGTCGGCGAGGAGGAGTTGCCACTCGGAATCGGCGGGCGGCGCGTACCACCCCGAGGCGGTGGAGAACCCGAGCGTCTCACCGGGGCGCGCGCGAGCGGCCCAGTGCGCCGCGGTTCCGCCCGCGTGGACGGCGAAATCGATGTCCATCTCCAGGGCGTCCGGATCCCAGCGGCGGACGGTGTAGCTGCGCTTCTCCGCGCCGTCGGGTGGGAAGGCCAGGAGCAGGCGCTCGTCCGGCCGCCCGCTGGACTCGAATCGACCGAGATCTCCGCCCGCGAGGGTGATCCTCTGCATGTTCGGCGTCACCCGCGTCGTGCGCGCCACGGATGCCGACCAGGGGAGGTGGTCCAGGGAGTCGTCGGACATGCGCTCACGGTACCGGGGCCGGCAGGCAGTTACCGGTCGGCAAGCATGGGGAGCACGTCGTGTGCGACGCCCCGGTGTGCCCGGCCGCGGGCGGTCGGGGAGCGGCGTCTCCGGGTGGGGCGAGGGCTGCGCTCGGAGGGGGCTGCCATGGTCCGGCGGAGTCGTCTCCGGCCGGTCCGTACGGTGCTCTCCCGGGGCCCGCACCGCGGATGCGGGCGTGTCTGCGGAGGTGACGTAAGCTCCCGGAGCCTCCAGTGCACGAGCGCGATGCGAGGGGTGTTCCGCGTCACACCGAAGATGTGATGTGCGACACGCCGGAGCGAGCACGAAATTTATGGTCCGCGGGATGACGACCTGGGAATTTCATCAATGTGACTCACAACATCTCGGGTTAAGTGTTTCTGTCGGCCACTAGGTGTAGTGTCTTGAGCACTGAGAGACCACAACGAGAACCGACTCGGTGAGCATCTCCATCGGGGGTCACCGCCATCTCGATCAGGGGAAGTCTCAGTGCGCTGAACACACACTTCGTCAGCTCCATTCGGCAGTGGAAAGAGGGACTTCATGAGCATCACCGTCTACACCAAGCCCGCTTGCGTTCAGTGCAATGCCACCTACCGGGCCCTCGACAAGGCGGGTATCGAATACTCCGTCGTCGACATCACCGAAGACCCCGAAGCCCGGGACTACGTCATGGCACTGGGATACCTGCAGGCGCCCGTGATCGTGGCCGGTGACGAGCACTGGTCGGGCTTCCGCCCCGACCGCATCAAGACCCTCTCGGCAAACGCTGCTTGAAGCGAGGCGATCGCACCGCCCGAGGCGGAGATCGAACCGATTCCCGGGCGGCAGTAAACGGTAGTTCTAGTCCAGATGGTGGAAACCGATGACATCGCTGGTGTACTTCTCCAGCGCCTCGGAGAACACGCACCGATTCGTCCAGCGGCTCGGGCTGCCTGCGACGCGCATACCCATTCATGACCGCGAGGGAACCTTCGAGGTTCGCGAACCCTACGTGCTGATCGTCCCCACCTACGGCGGGGGAACGACGGCCATGGGCCGCGACACCAGTTACGTCCCGAAGCCGGTCATCCGATTTCTCAACAACACACACAACAGGTCGCTGATCCGAGCAGTGATCGCGGCAGGAAACACCAATTTCGGTGAATCCTATTGCTTTGCAGGAAACATCATTTCTCAGAAATGCCACGTTCCCTACCTCTACCGCTTCGAACTCATGGGCACAGCCGAGGACGTCGAGCGGGTCAGGGCCGGTCTGGGTGAATTCTGGGATCACTTAGACGACGAGGAGCACGAGAAGTGGCGCCGACCATCACAGACACCATCGACGCGGGGAGCGTAGAGCGCGATGCGCGCGGTGGAGACTCGACGAACGGTCTCGATTACCACGCACTCAACGCAATGCTCAACCTATACGGCCCCAACGGTGAGATCCAGTTCGACAAGGACGTCGCCGCCGCCCGCCAGTACTTCCTGCAGCACGTCAACCAGAACACCGTCTTCTTCCACAACCTGGACGAGAAACTCGACTACCTCGTGGAGGAGAACTACTACGAGCCCGAGGTCCTCGACCAGTACTCGCGCGCGTTCGTGAAGTCGCTGATCGATCACGCCTACGCCAAGAAGTTCCGCTTCCCGACGTTCCTGGGCGCGTTCAAGTACTACACCTCGTACACGCTGAAGACGTTCGACGGCAAGCGCTACCTGGAGCGGTTCGAGGACCGTGTCTGCATGGTCGCGCTCACGCTCGCCGCCGGCGACGAAGAGTTGGCGACCAAGCTCGTCGACGAGATCATCGCCGGCCGGTTCCAGCCCGCCACCCCCACGTTCCTCAACTCCGGCAAGAAGCAGCGCGGCGAGCCCGTGTCCTGCTTCCTGCTGCGCATCGAGGACAACATGGAGTCCATCGGCCGCTCCATCAACTCCGCCCTGCAGCTGTCCAAGCGCGGCGGCGGAGTTGCGTTGCTGCTCAGCAATGTTCGCGAGCACGGTGCCCCGATCAAGAAGATCGAGAACCAGAGCTCCGGTGTCATCCCGATCATGAAGCTGCTCGAGGATTCCTTCTCGTACGCCAACCAGCTCGGCGCGCGACAGGGTGCGGGCGCGGTGTACCTGCACGCGCACCACCCGGACATCTACCGCTTCCTCGACACCAAGCGGGAGAACGCCGACGAGAAGATCCGCATCAAGACGCTGTCGCTGGGTGTGGTCATCCCGGACATCACGTTCGAGCTGGCGAAGAAGAACGAGGACATGTACCTCTTCTCGCCGTACGACGTCGAGCGCATCTACGGTGTCCCGTTCGCGGACGTCAACGTCACCGAGAAGTACTACGAGATGGTCGACGACAAGCGGATCCGCAAGTCGAAGATCAAGGCGCGCGAGTTCTTCCAGACCATCGCAGAGCTGCAATTCGAGTCGGGCTACCCCTACATCATGTTCGAGGACACGGTGAACCGGGCCAACCCCATCGAGGGCAAGATCACCCACTCCAACCTGTGCTCGGAGATCCTGCAGGTCTCGACGCCGTCGCTGTTCAACGACGACCTCTCCTACAGCGAGGTCGGCAAGGACATCTCCTGCAACCTCGGTTCGCTGAACATCGCGAAGACCATGGACTCGCCCGACTTCGCACGCACCATCGAGGTGTCGATCCGCGCCCTCACCGCGGTGTCCGATCAGACGCACATCTACTCGGTGCCGTCGATCGAGCAGGGCAACAACGACTCTCACGCCATCGGCCTCGGGCAGATGAACCTGCACGGGTACCTGGCCCGTGAGCGGATCTTCTACGGCTCCGACGAGGGCATCGACTTCACGAACATCTACTTCTACACCGTCGTGTTCCACGCGGTGCGGGCGTCCAACCGGATCGCCATCGAGCGGGGCACCCACTTCAAGGGCTTCCCGCAGTCCAAGTACGCGTCCGGCGAGTACTTCGACAAGTACACCGATCAGGTGTGGGAGCCGAAGACGGAGCGGGTGCGTCAGCTGTTCGCCGAGTCCGGTGTGCACATCCCGACGCAGGACGACTGGCGCGAGCTGAAGGCGTCCGTGCAGAAGTACGGCATCTACAACCAGAACCTGCAGGCCGTCCCGCCGACGGGCTCGATCTCGTACATCAACTACTCCACCAGCTCCATCCACCCGGTGGCGTCGAAGATCGAGATCCGCAAGGAAGGCAAGATCGGCCGCGTCTACTACCCGGCGCCCTACCTGACCAACGACAACCTGGAGTACTACCAGGATGCCTACGAGATCGGGTACGAGAAGATCGTCGACACCTATGCCGCCGCGACGCAGCACGTCGACCAGGGGCTGTCGCTGACGCTGTTCTTCAAGGACACCGCCACCACCCGCGACATCAACAAGGCCCAGATCTACGCGTGGCGCAAGGGCATCAAGACGCTGTACTACATCCGGCTGCGTCAGATGGCTCTGGAGGGTACCGAGGTCGAAGGTTGCGTTTCCTGCATGCTGTAGGCGGCTCCGCCGCCCGTGAGTACTTGTCAACCGCCGGCGGTTGACAAGTACTCACAGCCGAACGAAGTGAGGAATCAATGGTCAAGCTGGTGAGTCGCGTATCCGCGATCAACTGGAACCGCGTCCAGGACGAGAAGGACGCCGAGGTGTGGGACCGTCTCGTCGGCAACTTCTGGCTGCCCGAAAAGGTGCCGGTGTCCAACGACATCCCGTCGTGGGGGACGCTCACGCCGCAGGAGAAGCAGCTCACGATGCGGGTGTTCACGGGGCTGACGCTCCTCGACACCATTCAGGGCACCGTGGGCGCCGTCAGCCTCATCCCCGACGCCATCACCCCGCACGAAGAAGCGGTGTACACCAACATCGCGTTCATGGAGTCGGTGCACGCCAAGAGCTACAGCTCGATCTTCTCGACGCTGTGCTCCACCCGCGACATCGACGACGCCTTCCGCTGGTCCGAGGAGAACCCGAACCTGCAGCGCAAGGCCGAGATCGTCATGGACTACTACCAGGGCGACGAGCCGCTCAAGCGCAAGGTGGCCTCCACCCTGCTCGAGAGCTTCCTGTTCTACTCCGGCTTCTACCTGCCGATGTACTGGTCGTCGCGGGCGAAGCTCACCAACACCGCCGACCTCATCCGCCTCATCATCCGTGACGAGGCCGTGCACGGGTACTACATCGGCTACAAATACCAGAAGGGTCTCGAGCAGCTCACCGAGGCCGAGCGCGACGACCTCAAGAACTACACGTTCGAGTTGCTCTTCGAGCTCTACGACAACGAGGTCGACTACACCCAGGACCTCTACGACGAGGTGGGCCTCACCGAAGACGTCAAGAAGTTCCTGCGGTACAACGCCAACAAGGCGCTGATGAACCTCGGCTACGAGGGTCTGTTCCCGAAGGACGAGACGGACGTCAACCCGGCGATCCTGTCGGCGCTCTCACCCAACGCGGACGAGAACCACGACTTCTTCTCCGGCTCGGGCAGCTCCTACGTCATCGGCAAGGCCGTCAACACCGAAGACGAGGACTGGGACTTCTAGAGCGACCCAGGCCTGTCGCCCGATGTCACACCGGTTCAGTTCGACTGCACCGATGTGACATCGGGCGAACTGCGTTCAGCGGCGGAACCACGCCTCGGGCTCGTCCTGCAGCGCCTTGTCGAGCCGCAGTCGCGACGACGGGGTGAGATCCGGCGGCAGCGCGTCGGGGGAGAACCAGGCGACGTCGTGGTTCTCGTCGTCCGACACGGCAGCCTCCCCGCTCAGATACCGCGCGAGGAAACACACGTCGAGATACTGCGCGACGTCGCCGTTGGGGTAGGTGATCGGGTCGGTGACGTCGACGCTCGTGATCCGGACCAGTTCCGCGTCCACGCCGGTTTCCTCGCGTACCTCACGCAGCGCCGCGGGTCCGGGTTCCTCCCCGGGTTCGAGGATGCCGGACACGACGGCCCATTTTCCGTTGTCGACGCGCCGCGTCAGCAGCACCCGGCCGTCGGCGTCGCGCACCACGACACTCACCCCGGACAGCCACAGCGGCGCAGTGCCGACATGGCCGCGCAGGGCGGTGACGAACTCGGGGACGGGCACCGCGCCTCCTAGCCGACGTAGCCGTTCAGCGTGTTCCGCAGGTCGGTGAGCATCGCGCGTGCGGCGACGACACCGTTTCCGCCCCACACGTCACCCTCCACGGCGAAGACCCGCTTGTCGGAGGCCGCCTCGAGGTCTTCCCATGCCTCACCGGACATGATGTCCTCCGCGTGCGCGGTGCCCTCCTCGCCGTCCAGGACGGCGTAGATGAGGTCGCCCTCGGCCTGGTCGATGTCGGATTCGGTGATCGGTTCGGTGACTGCGCCGTCGAGGTTCTGATAGGCGGGCCGCCGCACTCCGGCGTCGGTGAGGACCTGGCCGGCGAACGTGGCCGGACCCTCGACCTCCATGCTGTCGGCGTCGAAGCGGACGACGGACGCCTGTGTCTGCGCTGCGTCGATGTCGACGCCGAGTTGCCAGGCGTCCTGCTGGTACTGCTCGAGCGCGGCCGTCGCCGCATCGGCCCGGCCCAGGGCGTTGCCGACGAGGAGGAACTGGGCTTTCCAGTACACGGGGTCGGAGCCGACGAACACGGTGGGCGCGATGGGGGAGAGCGCGCCGTACAGCTGGTCGGACGCCGGACTCGATCCGAGGATCAGATCCGGGTCCGCCTGCGCGATCTTGTTCACGTCCGGGGCGTCGACGGATCCGACGCCCGGGATCTCGGAGATGCCCGTGCCGAGGTAGCCGGGCTGAGGTGAGTCCCCGTCGACGGTCGCCGCGCCGACCACGTTCTTCCACAGACCGAGTGCGCACACCGCGTCCAGTGCGGCGCTGTCGAGCACCACGATCCGCTGCGGATCCGACGGAACGTCGCTCTCGCCTTTCGTGTGGACCACCCGGTGCGTCGAGCCGGCCGCGAGTGCGGCGTCGACAGGGGCCGGCCCGGCGCAGGCGGTCGTGGTGTCCCGCTCGATGCCGACCACACCGGCTCCGGCGATCTGCGTGGTGGTCCGGACGATGGACGCTGCGGGATCGTCGTCGGACGGTTGAGAGCAGCCGGCGACTGCGAGCACAGCGACGGCGGCGACGAGACCGGTGGACGCGCGGCGGGCGGAAAACCTACGAGGGGACAATTCGGCGACTTCCTGTGTGTGCGGGCGCGTTCAGGTTAGCCGCTGTGCTTGTCCACCCCGAACGTGTCCGACAGGTCGTCGAGGATGAGGTGCGCGCCCTGGATGCTGACCGGCGACATCCAGCGGGCGTCGTCGACGTCGATCTTGCGTCCCTTCAGCGTCTGCCACAGCGGGCTCTCCAGGAACGGCTTCGCCGCTTCGGCGCTCTTGCCGGCCGGGTCCTGCCAGGTGCTGACGAAGATGGCGTCGCCCTCCGCCTCGCTGATCAGCTCGGGGCTGATGGCTTGCATGATGTTGTCGGGGTCGGCCGGATCGGGGCCCTGGCTCTGCGGACGAGCGAGCCCGGCGTCCGAGAGGACGATCCCGCTGAACGAGGTGGTGCGGTAGAGGCGTGCCGTCGGCTCGCCCGCGAACCGGACGACCGAGATCACCGGATTCGACGCCGTGTCATTGATCTCCGCGCCGACGGCCGCGGCCCGCTCCTCGTAGGCGCCGATCTTCTGCTCCGCGAGTTCTTCCTTGCCCAGTGCCTTGCCGACGAGACGGATGTTGTCCTTCCAAGTGGGCCCGGTCGTCTCGGTGAAGATGGTCGGCGCGATCGCGGACAGTTGCTCGTAGTTCTTTCCGTCGCGCACCTCGGCGGAGATGATCAGGTCGGGTTGCAGCGCGGCGATCTGCTCGAGGCTCGCGGTGCTGACCTTGCCCACCGACTCGGCTTCGGCAGCGAACTCGTCCCGCGAGGCGCCGAGGTAGTCGGGCAGGCCGGGTTCGCGGTAGTCGACGTATCCGACGAGTGGCGCCTCGAGGAGGAGGACGGCGTCGGTGAAACTGTTGTCGAGTGCCACGATGCGCTGCGGTTCGGCCGGGATCTCGGTGCTGCCGCGGAAATGGTCGACGGTGCGGGGGAACTGCCCGGTCGACGACGTGGTGCCGGACGCGGCGGCGGAGTTGTCGCTGCTGGAGCAGGACGTGATCGAGAAAGTGGCTGCAGCGGCCAGTGCGACCGCGCCGGCGACTACCCGGCGTCGGGAGAGAACGTTCACATGAAGCTCCTGATCAAAAGTTAGGTGAGCGAAACCTTAACACCGGGGTTTCGGCGTGTCGGAGCCTTCGTGTCGCACGCGAC
>NZ_JBLWIT010000105.1:24279-230332 GCF_048381435.1 Rhodococcus mengyinensis
GACACGCCGGACCGCGTGACAGTGAGCACTCCCCGGCGCGACAAACCGCAGGTCGCATCCGCCACAAGTCGCTCTGAGTCCGGGTAAGTACGACAGTGGGTAGGACCCAGTCGGAGGCCGCTCAGGGCACGGTCTACGATTCGATGAGCGCAAGCCAGAGACCGTTCGCCTCGCAGCCCGGGGACGGACGCGCATTCAGGAGGATCAGTGACTGCCGTAGCGCCCCAGCCAGTCCCCGCGATAGCTGCAGCCAGGCCTTACCCGCCGCGGCAGGGACCCAAGGGCTCGTTCATCTTCAAAATGATTACGACCACCGACCCCAAGGTGCTCGGAATCATGTACTTGACGACCTCGATCGCGTTCTTCCTCATCGGTGGTCTCATGGCCCTGATGATGCGCGCCGAGCTCGCTGTGCCCGGTATGCAGTTCTTGTCGAACGAGCAGTTCAACCAGCTGTTCACGATGCACGGCACGATCATGCTGCTGCTGTACGCGACGCCGATCGTGTTCGGGTTCGCCAACTACATCCTGCCGCTGCAGATCGGCGCCCCCGACGTCGCGTTCCCGCGACTCAACGCGTTCAGCTACTGGCTGTACGTGTTCGGCGCGATCATCACGACCGCCGGCTTCATCACCCCCGGCGGTGCCGCGGACTTCGGCTGGACCGCCTACACGCCCCTGACGAGTGCGCTGCACTCCCCGGGCGTCGGCGCCGACCTCTGGGTCATGGGCCTCGCGGTCGCCGGCCTCGGCACCATCCTCGGTGGTGTCAACATGATCACCACCGTCATCTGCCTGCGAGCCCCCGGCATGACCATGTTCCGCATGCCGATCTTCACGTGGAACATCTTCATCACCAGCATCCTGATTCTGCTGGCGTTCCCGCTGCTGACCGCTGCGTTCATGGGCCTGTTCGTGGACCGTCACCTCGGTGGCCACATCTTCGACCCGGCCACCGGCGGCGTACTGCTGTGGCAGCACCTGTTCTGGTTCTTCGGTCACCCCGAGGTGTACATCATCGCGCTGCCGTTCTTCGGCATCGTCTCGGAGATCTTCCCGGTCTTCAGCCGTAAGCCCGTGTTCGGTTACAGCGGCCTGGTCTACGCGACCCTGGCGATCGCCGCGCTCTCCATCGCGGTGTGGGCGCACCACATGTACGCCACCGGCGCCGTGCTGCTCCCGTACTTCTCGTTCATGACGTTCCTGATCGCCGTTCCTACGGGTGTGAAGATCTTCAACTGGATCGGAACCATGTGGAAGGGGCAGTTGACGTTCGAGTCGCCGATGCTGTTCTCCATCGGCTTCCTGATCACGTTCCTCTTCGGTGGTCTGTCCGGCGTCATCCTCGCGAGCCCGCCGCTGGACTTCCACGTCACGGACACCTACTTCGTGGTCGCCCACTTCCACTACGTGGTCTTCGGCACCGTCGTGTTCGCCACGTACGCCGGCATCTACTTCTGGTTCCCGAAGATGACCGGACGCATGATGGACGAGCGTCTCGGCAAGTGGCACTTCTGGACCACGTTCATCGGCTTCCACGGCACGTTCCTCGTCCAGCACTGGCTGGGTAACGAAGGTATGCCGCGTCGCTACGCCGACTACCTGCCCTCGGACGGCTTCACGTTCCTGAACACCTTCTCGACGATCTTCGCGTTCGTCCTGGGTGCCTCGACGCTGCCGTTCATCTGGAACGTCTTCAAGAGCTACCGGTACGGCGAGGTCGTGACCGTCGACGACCCGTGGGGTTACGGCAACTCCCTCGAGTGGGCCACCAGCTGCCCGCCGCCGCGGCACAACTTCACCGAACTGCCGCGCATCCGCTCCGAGCGTCCGGCGTTCGAGCTGCACTACCCGCACATGGTCGAGCGGATGAAGGCCGAGGCGCACGTCGGACCGGGCCACGGTGGCAAGCACGCCAGCACCGTGCTCGAGAAGGAACGCCACGAGCCGCTGACCGTCGGCGACGAAGGCGACCCCGGAACCGACACCGGCCGCTGACACATCAGTTTCGGAAAGGCCCCGCCCCCACACCGGGCGGGGCCTTTCAGTTGGCACAATGGGTGCCGGACAAGCCGCGCGAGCAACATGATCGGAGTACATCGGTGGGTGCAGCTGACACCACTGTCCTGGTGACCGTGACGGGCCCCGACCGACCCGGCGTCACCTCGGTGCTCTTCGGGTCGCTCTCCCGCCACGACGTGAGCCTTCTCGACGTGGAGCAGGTGGTGATTCGTGGGCGACTGACCCTCGGTGTCCTGGTGGCCTGCCCCGAGAACGGGGAAGCGCTGCAGGAGGAACTCGAAGAGGCGATGGCCACCGTCGGGATGTCGGTGGACGTCGAGATCGGTGCCGATCCCGGCAGGCAGTCGCTGTCCACCCACGCCGTGGTCGTGCTCGGTAGTCCGGTGTCGGCTCGCGCACTGCGTTCGGTGGCGCGGGAGATGGCGACCCTCGGGGTCAACATCGACTCGATCCGCGGCGTCGCCGACTACCCGGTGACGGGCCTCGAACTGCTCGTGAGTGCTCCCGGAACCGCGGAGGCGGACAAGAGTCTGCGCACCGTGCTGGCTGAAGTGGCCGTGCGCGAGAACGTCGACATCGCCGTCGAGCGCGGGGGACTGGCTCGTCGCGCCAAACGGCTCATCGTGTTCGACGTCGACTCGACCCTCGTCCAGGGCGAGGTCATCGAGATGCTCGCCGCCCGCGCGGGCGTCGAGGACGAGGTGCGCGCCGTCACCGAATCGGCGATGCGCGGCGAAATTGACTTCACCGAATCCCTGCATCAGCGGGTCGCGACCCTCGCCGGCCTCGACGCCTCCGTGATCGACGACGTCGCGGAAAACTTGGAACTGACACCGGGCGCCCGCACCACCATCCGGACGCTCCGCAGGCTCGGCTTCCACTGCGGCGTGGTGTCAGGAGGTTTCCGGCAGGTCATCGAGGGCCTGGCCCACGAACTGGAACTGGACTTCGTGCAGGCCAACACGCTCGAGATCGTGGACGGCAAGCTCACCGGCCGGGTGATCGGCGACATCGTGGACCGCGCCGCGAAGGCGACCGCGCTGCGGAAGTTCGCCGGACAGGTCGGCGTCCCGATGGAACAGACGGTGGCGGTCGGCGACGGCGCCAACGACATCGACATGCTCAACGCGGCAGGGCTGGGAATCGCGTTCAACGCCAAGCCCGCTCTGCGGGAGGTCGCGGACACCGCTTTGTCGCACCCCTTCCTCGACGCCGTGTTGTTCATTCTCGGGGTCACCCGCGACGAGGTCGAGGCCGCCGACGCGGTGGACGGCGTGGTGCGACGAGTCCCGCTGTCGTGACGGAATCGTGCCGCGACGCGGTTGCCGGGGAGACCGGTGACGACGCCCTGTGGGTGGCGCGTCACGCCGTCCTCGCGGCCGGATACGGCGGCCGGCCGGATCCGGACGACCCGGCGCAGGTTCTCGCCATGCCGATCGTGCTGCACATTCCCAAGGCCGACCCCCCGCCGCGTAGCGCCCTGCTCGAAGCTGCCGCGACCGCGGCGGTGGCGTTGTGCCTCGACTCTCGCGTCGGCCCCGACGAGACCGGCGCGCCCGGACCGTGGCAGGAGGATTACCTCGCCTGGATCGGGTCCCGGATCCGCAAGGTGTCGCGGCGTGCGCGGGGAGCGGGGTGGCGTGCGGCGCAGGAGGTCGACGGAATCACCGTCGACGTCGACGGTGCCCAGGCGCGCGCACTCGTGCCCGTCGCCGTCGGCGCACTCGACCCCCGCATCCGGAAGTTGCAGATCGGCGGCACCGATCTCGACCACGACGACCCCGGGGAGATCCCGGACGGGATTCCGGTGCTGTGGATCAACTCCGCCCTGGACATGACGGTGGGGAAGGCCGCGGCGCAGGTGGGTCACGCGTCGATGCTGCTCGCCGGTGCAATGACCACCGAGCAGGCACGCGCGTGGGCGGCCACCGGCTACCGCTGCGCCGTGCGGGATGCCGACGTCGGACTGTGGGAAGACCTGACCATCGAGGTGGTGCGGGGCAGGGCGGTCGCGGTGCGGGACGCCGGTTTCACCGAGGTGGCTCCCGGATCGATGACCGTGATCGCCTGCCCCTGAGCGTCGACGCATCGTCGGTCCAGTGCCTGTGTCGTGGCTATGGGATGCGGCAGGATTTCCCGGAACACTGACGGTCATGCTCGCTCGACGCCTGATCGCATTGCTCGCCGGACTGTGGCTGTACGGCTTCTCGATGGCCATGATGATCACCACCGGCCTCGGCCTCGACCCCTGGGATGTGTTCCATCAGGGGGTCGCGGATCGCACACCACTCAGTTTCGGTGCGGTGACCGCGCTGACCGGTGTCGTGGTGCTCGCACTGTGGATCCCGATCCGTCAGAAACCGGGATTCGGCACGATCGCCAACGTCGTGGTCATCGCCGTCTCGGTGGACACGTCGCTCGCGTTCCTCGAACCCGCCGACTCCCTTGTCGTGCGCATCGTGGTGATGCTCGGCGGCGTGGTCCTCAACGCGCTCGCCACCGTGCTGTACATCGGTGCGAGGATGGGTCCCGGACCGAGGGACGGTCTCATGACCGGTCTGGTCGCGCGGACCGGGCTGTCGGTGCGGGTGATCCGCACGTCGATCGAGGTGACCGTGCTGGCCACCGGCTGGTCGCTCGGCGGCACCGTCGGGGTGGGCACCGTCGTCTACGCGCTGGGAATCGGCCCGCTCATCCAGCTGATGATGCGCTTCGGCGGCATCTACCCGACCGCACGGAAGACGAGCAGCGTCGGACCGGACAGTGCGATCGTGGAGTCTCCCGAGATCGGGCCGCCCGGCGCGGGTGCGCCGTCGGGCGATGTCGAGTCGAATTCGGCGAGCACCGTCCCGTAGAACCATTCGGGGCAGCCCAGCGTGATCACGGCGGGTCCGCCCGAGTGGAAGACGAGAAGCCAACTGTCGTCGGTGAGCTGGTGCCCGTCTTCGGTGTGGGAGCGGATGTCGGATCCGTCGATCCACGCCTGGAGGGTGCGCCTGGAGTCGTCGTACCACGCGGGGTCGTCCATCTCCGCGCCGTCGGCGCCGAACCACACGAGGTCGGGATGGCCGGTGGGTGTGCGCCTGCCCTCGAAGAATTCCGGCTGGCGCAGGGCGGGGGAGGCGCGCCGCAGGTCGAGGGCGCGGGTGACGAACGCGGTGAGGGTCGTGTCCCCGGTGCTCCAGTCGAGCGGCCAGGAGTCTTCACGCGGGGTGTCCTCGGGGACACAGTACGCGTTGTTGTTGCCGCCGAGGGTGTGACCGAATTCGTCGCCGGCAGTGAACATCGGCGTGCCGGTCGACAGCGCGAGCGTGGCCAGGAGCGCACGGACGTGGCGGGACCGCGTCTCGATGATCGACGGATCGTCGGTGGGGCCTTCGACGCCGTGGTCGACGGAGTCGTTGTGATCGGCGCCGTCCCGATTGTCCTCGCCGTTGGCCTCGTTGTGCTTGCGGACGTACGACACGAGGTCCGCGGCGGTGAACCCGTCATGCGCGGTCACGAAATTGACGGACGCCCACGGCCGCCGGTTTCCGAACACGTCCTCGGAACCGGCCACCCGGGAGGCGAGGTCGCGCACCCCGGTGCCGCCGTTCCAGAACCGTCGAACGGTATTGCGGTACTTGTCGTTCCATTCCGACCACTGGACGCCGAAGTGCCCGACCCGGTATCCGTCCGACGTGGCATCCCACGGTTCGGCGATCAGTTTGCACCGGGAGAGAACGGGATCCGCCGTGATCGCGGAGAAGATCGAAGCGCGGGAATCGAATCGGCCGCCGCCGGGACGGCCGAGAGCGGACGCGAGGTCGAACCGGAATCCGTCGACCCCCATCTCGTGCGCCCAGTAGCGCAGGCTGTCGCCGATCATCCGGACGACGATGGGCGACTGTGCATCGACGGTGTTCCCGCAACCGGTGATATCGATGTCGCGGCCGTCGGAGTCGAGGAGGTAGTAGCCGGGGGCGTCGAGGCCGCGCCAGCTGAGGCTGATGCCGTCGACGCCCTGCTCGCAGGTGTGGTTGTACACCACGTCGAGGATGACCTCGATCCCCGCGGCGTGCAGCGCGTCGACCATCGTGTGGAACTCGGTGATCTCCTCACCCGGCACCACCGCATAGCCCGGGTGGGGGGCGAAGAACGCCGCGGTGGAGTATCCCCAGTGGTTGCGCATGCCCCGCGCGCGCACGGTGGCCTCGGAGACGTACGCCTGGACGGGAAGCAGTTCGACCGCGGTCACGCCGAGGCGGACGAGATGGCCGACGACGGCGGGTTCGGCGAGACCCAGATACGTTCCGCGGTACTGCGGCGGCACGTCGGGGTGCCGTGCGGTGAACGATCCCACGTGAAGTTCGTAGACAACGGTTTCCTCCCACGGCCTTTCGATCCGCGGTCCGCTCGTGCGGGCGTGGTCGGCCGTGACCACCGACAACGGTGTGTGGCCCAGGCTGTCGACGCGCGACGGGCCGCCGAACGGGTCGCCGTCGTGGGAGACGAGTGCGTCGTGGTCGCCGAGTCTGCCCGTGATGCGGGTCGCCCACGGATCCAGAAGCAGCTTGGCGGGATTGAGGCGCACGCCGCGTCCGGGGTCCCAGCGTCCGTGCGCGCGGTAGCCGTAGCGTTGTCCCGCACCGACCCCCTCGACGATGCCGTGCCAGATGCCGTACGTTCGCTGGACCAGATCGATCCGCGTCTCGTCGCCATCCTCAGAAATCAGGCACACCTGTACCAGTTCGGCGTCGGGAGCGTGAACCGCGAACTGCGTTCCGGTGCCACGCACTTTCGCTCCCAGGGGAAACGGTGATCCGGGCAGCCGCAGACTCGGCGGGAGCGACGACATCTCGCCGGGGTGCGAATCGATGTGAGGCGACACGCAACTGATCCTGCCGTGAATGCCCGGAAGATGTGCGGGAAGATGGGTGCGTGCATGAACCTGATCCTGATCTCCTCATCGAATTCGACGACGTTCTCCTCCGCCGCGGGGGCAACACTCTGGTGGGCCCGGTCACCTGGAAGGTGGAACTCGACGAACGATGGGTCGTCCTCGGACCGAACGGGGCAGGCAAGACGTCGTTGCTCCGGATCGCGGCCGCCGAACTGCATCCCACGAGCGGAAGCGCCTACCTTCTCGGTGAAAGGCTCGGCCGCGTCGACATCAACGAACTGCGACCGCGAATCGGACTGTCCTCCTCGGCGCTCGCCAACCGGGTGCCGTCCGATGAGGTTGTGACCGATCTCGTCGTCTCCGCCGGCTACGCGGTGCTCGGGCGCTGGCGTGAGCGCTACGACGACATGGACACCGACCGTGCCGTCGAGATGCTCGAGAGCCTCGGCGCCGAGCACCTCGCCAAGCGCACGTACGGCACCCTGTCCGAGGGTGAGCGCAAACGCGTCCTCATCGCCCGTGCGCTGATGACCGACCCGGAACTGCTGCTGCTCGACGAGCCCGCCGCCGGTCTCGACCTCGGTGGACGCGAGGAACTCGTCGCGCGCCTCACCGACCTCGCCGCCGACCCCGACGCCCCCGCGACGGTCCTCATCACCCACCACGTCGAGGAGATCCCGCCGGGATTCACTCATGCACTGCTCCTCAAGGAGGGGGAGGTGGTCTCGCAGGGGCTCCTCGATCAGGTCATCACGGCAGAGAACCTCAGCGAGGCGTTCAGCCAGTCCATCAGCCTGGACAAGGTCGACGGCCGGTTCTTCGCGCGGCGGACCCGCGTCCCCGGCGCGCACCGGCGGGGCTGAGGACCGGCCGTCACACCGGGGGACCGACTGCGACCCCCGTCACCCGGCGGCGTAGGTTCCGAGACATGGTCTCGAAGCAAGAGCAGGCGCCCCGCGACAGTACCGACGTGGCACCCAAGGACGCGTCCACGGTCATCCTCATCCGTGACGCCGAGGCAGACGTCGCGGCGCCCGGAATCGAGGTGTTCCTCCTCCGCCGGGTGAAGGGGATGGCGTTCGCCGGCGGCATGACGGTGTTCCCCGGCGGCGGCGTCGACCCGTCGGACGCGGACGCCGAGGTCGACTGGGCGGGACCGTCCGTCGACTGGTGGGCCGGCCGGTTCTCCACCGACGCCGCGCGCGCGAAGGCACTCGTGTGCGCGGCGGTGCGCGAGACGTTCGAGGAATGCGGCGTGCTCCTCGCGGGACCGAGCGCGGACACGGTCGTCGCGGACACGTCCCGTTACGCGCGGTCGCGCACACAACTCGAGAAGCGCGAACTGTCGTTCAGTGACTTCCTGAAGCGCGAGAACCTGGTCCTGCGCGCCGACCTGCTGCGGCCCTGGGCCAACTGGATCACCCCGGTCGGCGAGGGCCGCCGCTACGACACGCGGTTCTTCGTCGCCGCCGCACCGCACGGCCAGATCGCGGACGGTGCGACGTCCGAGGCCGAGGACGTGCAGTGGCAGAGTCCGGCCGCGGCGCTCGCGCACTGGCAGGGCGGCGGAAGCATCCTGCTGCCGCCGACGTGGAGTCAGCTCACGGCGCTCAGCGCGTTCGGCTCGGTCGCGGACGTGCTGGCCGCGGAGCCGGAGATCCCGGTGATCCTGCCGACGCTGATCACGGACGAGGAGCAACTCCGCGTGGAGTTCCCGGGACAGGACGGCTACTACGAAGCCGGTCCGCATCCGTGGGCGTCCCGCGACTGATCGCGATGCGGCGGGCCGCGAAACCGGGTCGGAGGCAGACAAGTAGCCTTTTGCCTCATGGCTGAGTTTGTCACCCTCGAGGTATCCGAAGGCATCGGCACGATCCGGCTCGCGCGCCCCCCGATGAACGCCCTGAGCCGTCAGGTTCAGCAGGAGTTGCGGGCAGCGGCGCGGGAGGCGACCGTCAACGCCGACGTGAAGGCCGTCATCGTCTACGGCGGCGAGAAGGTCTTCGCTGCGGGCGCGGACGTGAAGGAAATGTCCGAGATGAACTTCGGGCAGATGTCCGACGTGATCGGCGACCTGCAGTCCGACCTCGCGGCGGTCTCCGAGATCCCGAAGCCCACCGTCGCCGCCATCACGGGGTATGCGCTCGGCGGCGGCCTGGAGGTCGCGTTGTCGGCGGACCGGCGCATCGCGGGCGACAATGCCAAGCTCGGTGTACCGGAGATCCTGCTCGGCATCATTCCCGGCGGCGGCGGCACCCAGCGTCTCGCCCGGCTGATCGGACCGTCCAAGGCCAAGGATCTGCTGTTCACCGGCCGGTTCGTCGACGCCGAGGAGGCCCTGTCGATCGGGCTGGTCGACGAGGTCGTGGCGCCGGACGACGTGTACGAGGCGTCCCGCACGTGGGCGTCGCAGTTCACGAAGGGGGCGGGCCGCGCCCTCGCCGCGGCGAAGGCCGCCGTCGACCGTGGGCTGGACGTCGACCTCACGACAGGGCTCGCGGTGGAGCGTCAGCTGTTCACCTCGCTGTTCGCCACCCAGGACCGCACGATCGGGATGGAATCGTTCATCGAGAACGGTCCAGGTAAGGCTCGGTTCACGGGCGAGTAGTCTGGAGCCCGAAACTAGAACCTGTTCACTCTTACCAGCGAGTAGGATTTGCCGCATGACTGCAAGCGCCCATGACGACCCAGCTCCTCATCCGCACGCCACCGCCGAAGAGGTAGAGGCTGCGCTGAAGGACACCAAACTCGCCCAGGTGCTCTACCACGACTGGGAAGCCGAGACGTACGACGAGAAGTGGTCGATCTCGTACGACGAGCGGTGCATCGACTACGCGCGCGGACGTTTCGACGCCGTCGCGGGCGATCAGCCGCTGCCCTACGAGCGGGCGCTCGAACTGGGCTGCGGCACCGGATTCTTCCTCCTCAACCTGATGCAGGGTGGAGTCGCGAAGACCGGTTCGGTCACCGACCTGTCGCCCGGCATGGTGAAGGTCGCCCTCCGCAACGCCGAGGGCCTGGGATTGTCCGTCGACGGCCGCGTCGCCGACGCCGAAACCATCCCGTACGAGGACGACACGTTCGACCTCGTCGTGGGACATGCGGTCCTGCATCACATCCCGGACGTGGAGCAGTCGCTGCGCGAGGTTCTGCGCGTCCTGAAGCCGGGCGGGCGTTTCGTCTTCGCCGGTGAGCCGACCACGATCGGCAACTTCTACGCCCGCTGGCTGGGTCGCGCGACGTGGGAGGTCACCACCCGGGTCACCAAGTTGCCGTTCCTCGCCGACTGGCGTCGCCCGCAGGCGGAACTGGACGAGTCCTCCCGCGCGGCTGCGCTCGAGGCCGTCGTCGACCTCCACACGTTCGATCCGGGCGACCTCGAGAAGATCGCGAAGTCGGCAGGCGCCGAGCAGGTTCACGCGGCCACCGAGGAATTCGCCGCCGCTCTGCTCGGCTGGCCCGTCCGCACGTTCGAGGCCGCCGTACCCCCGGAGAAGCTGGGCTGGGGCTGGGGGCGTTTCGCGTTCACCGGATGGAAAACGCTCAGCTGGGTCGACGAGAAGGTTCTCCGGCACGTGGTGCCGCGGGGATTCTTCTACAACGTCATGATCACCGGCGTGAAGCCCGGCAACTGAATTGGGCTATGCGTTCACTCTCGGGGACGTGGAGTTCCTGCAGAGCCCGGACGGGGCAGCCGCTCTCGCGGAAGTGGATGGCTTCGCATTGACCACGTCTACGCGCCTGGCCGACATCGGCCGGGCGCGTACGCGTTTCGGCTCACACGTGGCATTGCTGGTGGAGACCGTGCTGTTGCGGCGGAAGGCAGCCGCCAAACTTCCCGGCACCGAAAACTGGTTCTTCACGGACGATGCTCTGCAACAGGCGACGCCGCGTGCGGTCGCCGCGCATCGTGCGATCCGGCTGAAGGACCGGGACGTCCACGACGTCACGTGCTCCATCGGTGCCGAACTGGACGCGGTGGTCGGGACGGCCGCGACGGTGATCGGCAGCGACCTCGACCCGGTCCGGCTCCTGATGGCGCAGCACAACGTTCCCGCGGCGGCCGTCGTCCGCGCCGATGCGCTCGTCCCGTGCACCCGCGGCACCGTCGTGCTCGCGGATCCGGCGCGACGGTCCGGCGGCAGGCGAACACACGACCCGGCCGCGCTGGAGCCGCCGCTGCCGGATCTGATCGACGCGTACCGCGGACGGGATCTCGCGGTGAAATGCGCTCCCGGACTTGATTTCGACCGGCTCGGCTGGGACGGCGAGGTGGAGGTGGTGTCGCTCGACGGCGGCGTGCGGGAGGCGTGCCTGTGGTCGCCGGGGCTGTCCGGAGCCGGTATCACCCGCCGGGCGAGCGTCCTCGGCTCCGACGGCAGCGCGTGGACGGTGACGGACGCCGAGGACGACGACATCCCCGAACGCGCGCCGGGGGAATGGATCGTCGACCCCGACGGGGCCGTCGTGCGTGCCGGCCTGGTGCGGCACTACGCGGCCCGGCACGGACTGTGGCAGCTGGATCCCCGGATCGCCTATCTCACCGGCGATTCGGTTCCGGACGGTGTGCGGGGCTTCCGCATTCTCGAGCAGGTGAAGTATTCGGAGAAGTCGCTGCGGCAGGACCTGGCGCGCCACGACTGCGGGGTGGCGGAAATCCTCGTGCGCGGCGTCGACGTCGATCCCGCGGTCCTGCGTCCGAAGTTGAAGTTGCGCGGAACTCGTTCGCTCAGTGTGGTGATCACGCGGATCGGCCGCGCAGGCGTCGCGTTCATCTGCGCTTCGCGCCCGTGAGTACTTCTCAACCGCCGGACGTTGACAAGTACTCACGGGTCAGCGGAGGACGAACAGCTCCCCGAGCAGTGTCGGCGTCAGGACTTCACCCTTCGGCCCGACGGACGTGCCGACCGTGAAGCCCTTCGCCCCGGGCAGGGCCTCCTGGTCGAGGGTTTCGCCGGTCCCGGTGTCGAACGTGAGCATCGCCAGCCCGTCCGTACCCTCGCGGACCACCGCGTAACCGGTCGACCCGGCTGTCTGCGCCGGGACGCCCAGCTGCAGCAGATCCTTCCGCTCCCAGACCAGTTCGGCGTGATCGCCCTTGTCCTGCAACGCCAGGAGGTGACCGTCGAGTCCGCCGGCGGGGATGATCAGACCGTCCGCGGACGTCGACGGGCTACCGGCAGCGGCGTACCCGATGTCGTAGCTCCACTTCGCATCACCGGTCGCGGAATCGATCGCCCACAACGTGCCCCAGTTGTCGTTGGTGTAGACGACGGAGCCGTCGGCCGACAAGTCGGGGCTGGACGCGCTACCGCCCGGCAGCGCATCGCTGGTCCATTCCTGGGTGATGGCGGGGTTGTCGCCGCCGGAGTACTTCATCGAGACGAGTTCCGCCGCGGGAGCGCCGGGCGCAAAGAACGTGAAGTAGAACTTGCCCGACTCGAGGTCGATCGCCGGCATGTTTGCGACCGGGCAGTCGGGTGCGCCGAAGAAGCAGCCGCTGAGACCCTTGTCGTCGGGCAGGATGTCGACGTTCGCGCCCTCGGCGACGGACGGCGGTGGGACGAGGTCGTACGGTGCCACGACCTTCTGACCGGTCTGCGTGTTCACGACGTTGATCTGGCCGAGCTGGGTGATGAAGAGGAGATTGCCGTCGCCGGTGAACTGCGCCGACAGCGGCGTCCCGACCACCGGTGTGCGCCAACGCAGCTGGCCGTACTCGTTGAACGAGTTGATGGCACCGTTCTCGCCCACGTACACGTTGGCGGCGCCGTCGACGATCGGCGTGGAGGCCACGACACCCGGCGCGAGCTGACGGCACCAGCGTTTGCGGCCGCTGTCCATCTGGTAGGAGAAGAGGTTGCAGCCCTTCTCGGTGCGGGCCGTGATGAAGATCTGGCCGCTGGCGGCCACCGATGCGTAATTCGCCACCGGACCGCCGAGCGGACGCGACCAGGCGAAGGAGAGGTCGCGGGAACCGGTGACGGGGCTGGTGTCGCTGTTGCGGGCGTCGGCGTGCATGCCGGGCCACCCGCCTGCGGAGAAGATGTCGTCGACCTGCGTTCCGCTGCTGCAGCCGCTGAGGACGACAGCCGAGATCGTCGCCAGCGCCAGTACTGACGAACGTAGGACCCGCCGCATTACTTCTCCTCGTCTTCGATAACGCTCGGCCCAGAGACTATCCCGCCGAGGCTGCACCGATCGGCACACCCCGATGCGGGTGTCGGAGTCCGGACACACCCGAACGAGGGCGCGAGCCGTGAACGTAGGCTGACAGGCTATGACGAGCATGTGGGGCGCACCGTTGCGTACGAGGTGGCGAGGATCCCGGCGGAGCGACAGCGAGCAGGCCCGCTTCCTGACACGCGACTCGCTGCGCTGGGTGCTGGCGAACAAGGCGTACACGCCGTGGTACCTGGTGCGGTACTACCGGCTCGCGAAGTTCAAGCTGGCCAACCCGCACGTGATCCTGCGTGGCATGGTGTTCCTCGGCAAGCGGGTGGAGATCCATTCGACCCCCGACCTGTCGCGGCTCGAGATCGGCCGCTGGGTACACATCGGCGACGGCAATGCGATCCGCTGCCACGAGGGTTCGCTGCGCATCGGCGACAAGGTGGTCTTCGGCAAGGACAACGTCGTCAACACGTACCTCGACATCGAGATCGGCGCGTCGACGCTCGTGGCGGACTGGTGCTACATCACCGACTTCGATCACCGCATGGACGACGTGAACGTTCCGATCAAGGATCAGGGCATCGTGAAGGGCCCGGTCCGCATCGGACCCGACACGTGGGTGGCGGCCAAGGTCACGGTTCTCCGCAACACGCGGGTGGGGCGAGGCTGTGTCCTCGGCGCGCATGCCGTCGTGAAGGGTGACATCCCGGACTTCAGCATCGCCGTCGGTTCGCCGGCCAAGGCCGTGAAGAACCGCAAGGCCGAGTGGGAGGCGGGCGCGTCCGAACGCGCGAAGTACATCGCCGCCCTCGAGGACATCGCCCGGAAGAAGGCGGCGCAGGAGAACTGACCGCCGCGGTGGCATAGTCGGCGTCATGGCCGTGTCGGACAGGGAACTCGAGGAGCGCATCCGGGCGCTCCTCGATGCCCGAGCCGACAGTGCGAGCATCTGCCCGTCGGACGTCGCGCGCGCCGTCGCCCCGGACGACTGGCGGCCCCTGATGGAACCGGTGCGGGAGGCCGCCCGGCGCCTGGCCGACGCCGGGGAGGTCGAGGTCACCCGGAAAGGTGCCGTGGTGGATCCGCGATCGGCACGGGGGCCGATCCGGATCCGGTGGGCCCGCACGGACTGAGGGCCACGTCAGCGACCGGGCAGCGGACGCTCGGGTATCTCCGGCCTCGCCAACGGGTGCCGCACGCGACGCTTGGCGCCCGCGTAGACGTGGACGGTGTCCTCGGCCACCTTGTGCCAGTCGAAATCCGCGGTGAGACGGTCGCGGGCGGCCACCGCGCGCTGCTGGGCGCCGGCGGGGTCGTCGAGGACCTCCCGGACCGCGGACGTGAGCCCGGCGACGTCGCCCGGCTGGAACGACATGCCGGTCTCGCCGTCGACGACCGCTTCACCGAGGCCGCCGGCGGTGGACGCCACGAGCGGGGTGCCGGAGGCGGCGGCCTCGAGTGCGATGATCCCGAACGGCTCGTACCGGCTGGGCAGGACGATGGCGTCGGCGCCGTGCAGCCACCCGAGCAGTTCGATGTGGTCGAGGTTGCCGAGGAAGTTCACGGCACGGGCGACGCGATGGGTGCGGGCCTGCTGGTAGAGCCAGGTGAACTGGGTGCCCTCACCGGCGATCGACAGCGTGGTCCCGGGGTGGCTGCGGCGGATGCGGGGGAGCGCGGCGATGGCGTCCTGCACACCCTTCTCGTATTCGAGGCGGCCGACGAACAGTAGTTTCGGCGGTCCGGACCGCGGCGCGCGCTCGCGGAAGCTCCAGGTGGTGAGGTCGATTCCGTTGCGGATCACCGTGATCGGCGGGAGCTGCGGACCGTAGAGGGTGGTCACTTCGTCCTGCATCGACGCGGAACAGGTGATGAGCGCATCGGATTCGTTGGCCAGCCACCATTCCACCGAATGCACCTGGCGGTTGATCCGGCCGGACACCCAGCCGCTGTGCCGCCCGGCCTCGGTGGCGTGGAGCGTGGAAACCAAAGGGACGTCGTAGAATTCGGCCAACGCGATGGCCGGATGCGCCACGAGCCAGTCGTGTGCGTGCACCACGTCCGGCTGCCAGCCCTCCCCGACCCCCGGTTTGTGGAGGGCGACACCGGCTCGCACCATCGCGTGCCCCATCGCGAGTGTCCACGCCAGCATGTCCTCGCCGAAGACGAAGTGCGCGGGGTCCTCGGCGACGGCGACCACCAGGACGCCGCCCTCGATGTGGGTGACAGTGGGGTGGGTGGAGGCGTCGGTGCCCGACGGCCGCCGCGACAGCACCACCACTTCGTGTCCGGCCGCCGCGAGTTCGGTGGCCAGGTGGTGGACGTGGCGGCCGAGACCGCCGACCACGACGGGTGGGTATTCCCACGACACGATCAGGATCTTCACGACGCCCCTCCCTCGGTGCCCGTCAGCCGGGTGTCCCTGCCGGGCAGACGCCGCGCGTCGAGCCCGGGGAACAGGCCGTCGGCGCGGTTCCATCCCTCTGCGAGCCGGTTCGCGGCCGCGTCCTTGCCCGCGGAGACCGCGGCGGCGATCTCGCGGGTGGCGTGTGCGTGCTTGTGTGCCCGGTCGCGGGCATATCCGGCGGCCGAATCCTTACTGACCATGAACGCCCAGTCGCTCGACACCGTCATGAGTGCCTCCCGCAGGATCTGATCGTTCACGCGGTTCCGGAGCGCGGGGCGTCCGGGGGCGGTGTCGGCGTCGTGGGTCTTGTCCACGGTGTCGAGGGCGGTCGCAACCACCTCGGAGTTGAGTTGCACCAGGTCCGAGACCTGATCGCCGGCCCACACCCGCCAATCCTTGCCGGATCCCCACGACGAGTTCTCGAGCTGGACGGGTTCGCCGACGTAACCCTGCCTGCGGGCGTCGTCGAGGGTGCCGACCCGAATTCCGGCCTCGGGTAGCGCGCGCAGCACCTTCTCGAGCCACTCGGGGCCCTCGTGCCACCAGTGCCCGAACAATTCGGTGTCGAACGCGGCGACGACGAGCGCGGGCCGTCCGATGCGCTCGGACTCGTCGCGCAGCCGCGTGCGGACGGTGGCGACGAAGTCGGCCGCGTGCCGATCGACCGCGGCCGTCGCGAGAGCCGGGTCGTACGGCGCCTTGTCGGCCGAGTCGACGGTGCGGCCGGTGACGCGGGCCGGTTTGAGGCCCGTGGCGTGGTCGTATGTGTGGAAATCGCGGTAAGCGCCGTGCCCGGGATAGCCCGACTTGGGCGACCACACCCGGTAACTCACCTGCAGGTCGCGTCCGAACGCGACCACATCGGACTCACGGACCGGCCTGCCGAGCGACGTGTCGCCGCGCAGGGCGGGGCCGTCGACCATGAAATGAGTGACGCCCGCCGCGGCGTATCCGGTCTCCATGCCGGGGGTGTACCCGCATTCGGGCCCCCAGATACCTGTCGGTGTGCAGTTCCACCGTGCGGCGGCGTCGGCGAGCCCCTCGCGGAGGGAGAAGGCACGCAACCGCGGGTCGAGCAGCGGCTGGAACGGGTGGGCCAGCGGCCCGCCGAGCAGTTCGAACGCCTCGCGATCGAGAAGGTCGCGCAGGACCGGTGAGCCGCCGTGCCGCCAGCGCAGCTCGAAGTCGGCGAGTGCGGCGGCGGACGCGCGGTGCTCGCGGGCACCGAGATCGCGGTGCGCGTCGTCGGGCATTCCTGCCGCCTCGTGCGCGCGGATCTGCCAGTTCCCGAGCCAGTGGTGCATTCCCGCCAGACTGTGCGGATCATCGAGCTGAGCTGCGAGAACGGGGGTGATGCCGAGGGTCAGTAGATGCGAGCGACCCTCGTCGGACAGCCGCCGCAACATCGCGGTGAGAGGGAGGTACGACGCCGCCCACGACTGGTACAGCCACTCCTCGCCCACCGGCCACCGGCCGTGGTTGGCGAGCCAGGGCAGGTGGGAGTGCAGGACCAGGCAGAACATGCCCGGTTCCGTCGCGTCGCCCGCTCCGGTGCGGTTGTCGGATTCGGTCACCGAACAGGATCCTTCACCGCGACGGCCACCAGGTCGAGGCTGTCGTCGATGTCGCCCTCGTGCAGGGCGAAATCGTCGACGGTGATGCCCTCGACGTCGCGGGTCAGTTCGTCGGGCCAGGGTTCGCCGGCGAGTGCGCGGTCGATCTGCGCGCCGATGAACGAGCCGCCGTGCTTCGCGTCGAGGGATTTCAGCCGGTCGCCGTGATGGACGCCGGTCATGAGGGCGACCCTGAAGCCGGCCTCTTCCAGGAGCTCGGTCAACTCGGCCGCGTCGAGTTCACGCGTGTGGAACGGATTGAGGGGTGTGTCGCGGCCCGGCGAGAACGTGATGCGGTTGGGGGTGCTGACGAGCAGTTCCCCGCCGGGCGTCAGAACCCGGAAGCACTCGCGCAGGAATTGGGCCTGGTCCCAGAGGTGTTCGATCACCTGGAAATTGACGACGGTGTCGACGGATTCGTCGCCGAGGGGAAGCTCCGCGAGATTGCCGTGCAGCATCTCGACGCGGGGGTACCGCGCACGCACGTGCTCGACCGCGGAGATGTCGTAGTCGAGTCCGGTGACGGTCCGTGCCACATCGGCAATCATGTTGGCGCCGTAGCCTTCTCCGGATCCGGCCTCGAGTACCCGGCGTCCCGCGCAGCGGGGGAGGAGGTCGCGGTAGACCACCTCGTGACGCCGGAACCAGTAGTTCTCCTCGGGGATTCCGGGCACGGTCCGCTCGCCCGTGAGGGGCAGTTGCTCGTCTCCGGTCGATGGCAATTGCTCGTGACCGAGCGGGGGCAGCGGTGCGTCCTCGCGGTCGCCGACAAATGATTCGCTCACCGCTGCGAGGTTAGTGCCACCGGCAAGGTCGCTCGTCCAGGTGGTCTACATCACAGGGATGAAATGCACTTTCGGCCGTTATGGTGAACGAGACTTTCACGCAAGTTACCGACGGGTAACTTAACGTGGGGTAATCTGTCGCAGAGCCATCGTGCGACGAAATATCGACAACGAGAGCTCGGCCCATGCGGAGCAACTCGCGATAACCACGCAAGAACACACAGGAGGTCGACGAAGACCCATGACGAACATTGTTGTTTTGATCAAGCAGGTCCCCGACACGTGGTCCGAGCGCAAGCTGACCGACGGTGACTACACGCTTGACCGCGAGGCCGCCGATGCAGTGCTCGACGAGATCAACGAGCGCGCCGTCGAGGAAGCGCTCCTGATCAAGGAGGCTCAGGGCGGCGAGGTGACCGTCCTCTCCGCAGGTCCGGACCGCGCCACCGACGCCATCCGCAAGGCCCTCTCCATGGGCGCCGACAAGGCAGTGCACATCAACGACCCGGCCCTCCACGGCTCCGACGCGGTGCAGACCGCGTGGACCCTGGCCGCGGCGCTGGGACAGATCACGTTCGAGAACGAAGAGCCTGCCGACCTGATCATCGCCGGTAACGAGGCCACCGACGGCCGCGTCGGCGCCGTTCCGGCCATCATCGCCGAGTACCTGGGCATCCCGCAGCTCACGCAGCTGCGCAAGCTCACGGTCGCCGACGGCACCGTCACCGGAGAGCGCGAGACCGACGAGGGCGTCTTCGGCCTCGAGGCGAGCCTGCCGGCCATCGTCAGCGTCACCGAGAAGATCAACGAGCCCCGCTTCCCCTCCTTCAAGGGCATCATGGCCGCGAAGAAGAAGGAAGTTCTCGTCTACACGCTGGCCGACCTCGGTGTCGACCCGGAGACCGTCGGTGTCGCCAACGCGGGCACCACCGTCACCGCCTCCACCCCCAAGCCCCCGCGTACCGCTGGTGAGCGCATCGTCGACGAGGGCGACGGCGGCAGCAAGATCGCTGCCTACCTCGTGGGCCAGAAGATCATCTGATCGCGCCCCTCTACAGACCAGCAGACACATACAGGGAGAGTTAGACATGGCAGAAGTACTGGTGCTCGTCGAGCACGCAGAGGGTGCGCTGAAGAAGGTCAGCACCGAACTCATCACCGCCGCTCGCGCGCTCGGTGAGCCGGCCGCAGTGGTCACCGGTCCCGCCGGCACCGCCGACAAGCTGGCCGAGGGCCTCACCGCCGCGGGCGCGGCCAAGATCTACGTCGCCGAGTCGGACGACATCGACGGCTACCTCGTCACCCCGAAGGTCGACGTGCTCGCGTCGCTCGTCGAGTCGGCCGCGCCGGCTGCGGTCATCACCGCCGCCAGCGTCGAGGGCAAGGAGGTCTCCGGACGTCTTGCTGCCCGCATCGGCTCCGGCCTGCTCGTCGACGTCGTCGACGTGAAGTCCGACGGCAGTGCCGTGCACTCCATCTTCGGCGGCGCGTTCACCGTCGACGCCAAGGCCAACGGCGACGTCCCGGTCATCTCGGTCCGCCCGGGTGCCATCGAGGCGAAGCCCGAAGCCGGCGCAGGCGAGAAGGTCTCCGTCGAGGTCCCGGCCCAGGAAGAGGGCGCCGTCAAGATCACCTCGCGTGATCCGATCGTCGGTGGCGACCGCCCCGAGCTCACCGAGGCGACCGTCGTCGTCTCCGGTGGCCGCGGTGTCGGCAGCGCCGACAAGTTCACCGTCGTCGAGGAACTCGCCGACTCGCTGGGTGCCGCTGTCGGTGCCTCGCGTGCCGCGGTCGACTCGGGCTACTACCCGGGACAGTTCCAGGTCGGTCAGACCGGTAAGACGGTCTCCCCGCAGCTGTACATCGCGCTCGGCATCTCCGGTGCGATCCAGCACCGCGCCGGTATGCAGACGTCGAAGACCATCGTCGCCGTGAACAAGGACGAGGAAGCCCCGATCTTCGAGATCGCGGACTACGGCATCGTCGGCGACCTGTTCAACGTCGCTCCGCAGCTCACCGAGGCTGTCAAGGCCCACAAGGGCTGATTTTCGGCCGACGGCGGCCCCGTTCCCTTCCAGGGAGCGGGGCCGCCGTCGTATCTTCCGTCGTTCATCCGGGCTGCATCGACACGACACCCGGGCGATGCCCTCACGCCGCCCCTGCTCGGTAAACCTGCGCCATGACAACTTCGTCAGTTCTCCGCGCACCGAGTGAGACCGCCGATTCTGTTGTAACCGCGCCCCGATACTCCCTGGTCGTCTCGTCCGACCGTGAACACCGCGTTGCGGCCCAAAGGCTGCGCTACCGCGTGTTCGCCTCCGAACCCGGATTCTCCGTCCCCGCGCACGCGGACGCCCTCGACGCCGACCGGTTCGACGACTTCTGCGACCACCTCCTCGTCCGCCACGAGGCGACCGGCGAGTTCGTCGGCTGCTACCGCATGCTCCCGCCCGACGCCGCCGCCCAGGCCGGCGGCTATTACACCGCCACCGAATTCGACATCTCCGCTCTGGACCCCGTCGGCAACCGCATCGTCGAGATGGGCCGGGCGTGCGTCGACCCCGACCACCGCTCCGGTTCGGTGCTGAGCCTGATGTGGGCAGGCATCCTCCACTACCTGCAGCTCACCGGATACGAGTGGGTCATGGGATGTGTCTCCGTGCCGATGCGGGAGCATCCGGACGCGGTGGCCGGTTCCAACGTCCGCGGGGTGCGCGACCTGCTGCTCCGCAAGTACGGCAACGACCCGGCCGCGCGGGCCGTGCCCAGGAACCCGGTGCGCGTCGACGGGCGGTCGCTCGACGAGATCGCGCCGCCCGCCCGCCCGACCCTGCCGCCGCTGCTCCGGGGCTACCTGCGCCTCGGGGCCAAGGTGTGCGGTGAGCCCGCGCACGATCCGGAGTTCGGTGTGGCCGATTTCGTCGCCCTGCAGGGACTGCACGGCGCCAACGAGCGGTACCTCGAACGCCTGCGGTCGGCGTCGGCCACTCTCGAGGCGGGGGCACAGGCATGAGCACGGCCCTGTCCGAGCCGACCGAGGTGACCGTTCACTCGTGGATGCCGTCGAGTCCGTGCGGCGCGGGGTGTCTGCCCGCGGAGGCGAACGGGGTGTCGATGCCGACCGTGGTCGTTCGGTGGTGCCTCGTGGTGTCGGCCCTGGCGACCGCGCCGCTCCTGACCGCGGGATGGTTGCTGCCCCGGTCGTGGCGAACAGGTCTGCAGAGGCGGTACGCGGCGATCCTGTTGCGCTGCATGGGAATTCACCTCCTCGTCGTCGATCATCGCGGAAAGCGGCGCCACACCGGCGGGATCCTGGTGGTGGCCGGCCACGTGTCGTGGACCGACGTGCTGGTGCTCAGCGCGCTCGCGCCGGCGAACTTCGTCGCCCGCGGGGATCTGCTGGACTGGCCGGTGCTGGGGTCGCTCGCGCGGCGGATGAGGGTGGTTCCGATCGAGCGGCAGAGCCTGCGGGCGCTCCCGGCGACCGTGGCAACGACGGCGGGCAGGCTGCGCGCCGGCGAACGAGTCGTGGCGTTCCCGGAGGGCACCACGTGGTGCGGACGGGCGTACGGCGGATTCCGGCCCGCACTGTTCCAGGCGGCGATCGACGCGGAATGCCCGGTTCAGCCGATTTCGCTGCGGTACACCGGCCGGGGCGGGGAGCTGACGACCGGGCCGTGTTTCGTGGGCGAGGAGACGATCGGTCAGTCGATCCGGCGCATCATCCGACAGAAGGGGGTCACCGCGGAGGTGCGGCTGGCGCCGATCGAGTATCCGGGGGAGTGCCGCCGCGATCTGGCTGTCCGGTGCGAGCGCGCCGCGCGGGGCGACGAACGGATCGATCTCGCAGCGCACGACATCCTCGATCCACTGCAGGGTGTGGCCGGGACGGCGGCCGCGGGCATCGAGGCGGCGGAGCGTCTCGTCGCCTGAGCTATCCTGGTCACGTCATGACCTCTGCCCGCAGTGCCGATCACCCCGTCTACCTGGACCACGCAGCCACCACTCCCATGGTGCCCGCGGCCGTCCGGGCGATGACCGACATCTTCAGGACCGTGGGCAATGCGTCCTCGCTGCACGGTTCCGGGCGCGCCGCCCGCCGTCGCATCGAGGAGGCCCGCGAGTCCATCGCCGCCGACCTCGGTGCCAGGCCGTCCGAGGTCATCTTCACCTCCGGTGGCACCGAGAGCGACAACCTCGCCGTCAAGGGCATCTTCTGGGCCCGGCGCGACGCCGACCCCGGCCGGGTGCGGATTCTCGCCAGTTCCGTGGAGCACCATGCGGTTCTCGACGCGGTGGAGTGGCTCGAGAAGCACGAGGGTGCCCAGGTCACGTGGCTGCCCGTCGACGAACTGGGCCGGGTGTCCCCGCAGGCGCTGCGCGACGAACTCGCCGTCCACGCGGACGAGACGGCCCTGGTCACGATCATGTGGGCCAACAACGAGGTCGGCACGATCATGCCGATCACCGAACTCGCCGCCGTGGCGGCCGAGTTCGGTGTGCCGATGCACAGCGACGCCGTCCAGGCCGTCACGCACATCCCCGTGGACTTCGCTGCGAGCGGGCTGTCCGCGCTGAGCATCGCCGCGCACAAGGTCGGCGGACCGCAGGGCGTCGGTGCGCTGCTGCTCGGACGGCAGGTGCCGTGCGTGCCGCTGCTGCACGGCGGGGGCCACGAACGAGACCTGCGTTCGGGCACCCCGGACACGGCGGGTGTCGTCGGTATGGCGGCGGCGCTGCGCGACACGACCGCCGACCTCGACGCCCGCGCGACGGAACTGACCGTCCTGCGCGACCGCCTGATCGAGCGCGTCGGCGAGATCCTTCCCGACGCCGTGCTGAACGGGCCGGTGGGCAGCGCACGACTGCCGGGCAACGCCCACTTCACGTTCCCCGGCTGCGAGGGCGATTCACTGCTGATGCTGCTCGACGCCGCCGGGATCGAGTGTTCCACGGGCTCGGCGTGTACCGCCGGGGTCGCTCGTCCGAGCCACGTCCTGACCGCGATGGGCGTGGATTCCGCGACCGCGCGGGGATCGTTGCGCTTCTCGTTCGGGCACACGTCGACGGTCGCGGACGTGGATGCAGTCATCGCGGCACTGCCGCAAGTTGTGGAGCGGGCCCGCGCCGCCGGGCTCGCCGGTGTCGGAGCGCGTGGAGGGGATCGTTGATGCGAGTACTGGCGGCCATGAGTGGCGGCGTGGATTCCGCGGTGGCGGCGGCACGGGCGGTCGCTGCCGGGCACGACGTGGTGGGCGTGCATCTCGCGCTGTCCGCCGAGCCGGGCACGCTGCGGACCGGATCCCGGGGCTGCTGCTCCAAGGAGGACGCCGGTGATGCCCGGCGTGCCGCGGACGTGCTCGGAATCCCGTTCTACGTCTGGGATTTCGCCGACCGCTTCAAGGAAGACGTGATCGACGACTTCGTGGCGTCGTATGCCGCGGGGGAGACCCCCAACCCGTGCCTGCGGTGCAACGAGAAGATCAAGTTCGCGGCGCTCGCGGACCGTGCGATCGCCCTCGGGTTCGACGCGGTGGCCACCGGCCATTACGCGCAACTCGAGAACGGCGTGCTGCGCCGTGCCGTCGACGCGGACAAGGATCAGTCGTACGTGCTCGGTGTGCTCACCGCCGAGCAGCTGTCGCGGGCGATGTTCCCGGTGGGTGACACTCCGAAGGACCGGATCCGGGAGGAGGCCGCCGAACGCGGCCTCGCCGTGGCGAACAAGCCCGACAGCCACGACATCTGCTTCATCCCGTCCGGCGACACCCGCGCATTCCTCGGCGCCCGCATCGGTGTCCGCCCGGGCAGTGTGGTCGACGCCGATTCGGGTGAGGTGCTCGCGGAACACGAAGGTGTGCACGGTTTCACGATCGGTCAGCGGAAGGGTCTCGGCGTCCAGGGTCCCGCAGCCGACGGGCAACCGCGGTACGTGACGTCGATCGAACCCGACACCGGCACCGTCCGTGTCGGTTCCGCACGCAACCTCGAGGTGCACGCGATCACGGCGGACCGCGCCGTGTGGACGTCCGGGAGCACGCCGGTCGGACCGGTCGAGTGCACCGTCCAGGTCCGGGCCCACGGCGGTCTCGCCGAGGCCGTCGCCGAAGCGGTCGACGGCGGCATCGCCATCTCCCTGCGGGAGCCGCTCACCGGTGTCGCGAAGGGGCAGGCCGTCGTCCTGTACCGGACCGATCCGGCAGGCGACATCGTGCTGGGCAGCGGAACCATCTCGGGTACCGACGCACGTCCGAACACGCAGTGACGCAGGATATCTCACTGGCCGGTGCCGTCACCGGCGTCGGCTCGTGGCCGGGCACCGATCCGCGTGAAGCCGCCACGATCGTTCTCGGCGAACTCGGCCGGCTCCCGCACCTGGTCGAGTTGCCCGCCCGCGGGCTCGGCGCCGACATGATCGGCCGCGCCAGCGCTCTGCTCGTGGATCTGCAGCTGGACGTGTCCACGACGGCTTACCGTGTGGTGCAGCGTCGCGGCTCGGTCGCCAAGCGGGCGACCGACCTCCTGAACCAGGATCTCGATGCGCTCGAGGAGGCGTGGGAGAGTGCGGGCCTCGTCGGCGCCGACCACGTGGTGAAGGTGCAGTCGGTGGGCCCACTCACGCTGGCGGCCGAGGTGGAACTCGGCACCGGCCGGCGCGTGCTCACCGACCCCGGTGCGGTGCGCGACTTCGCCGAATCGCTGGGCGAGGGGCTCGCGCGGCACGCCGCGGAGGTCACCCGACGTCTCGGCGCGCAGGTGTTGGTCCAGTTCGACGAGCCGCGTCTGCCCGCCGTGCTGGCGGGGACACTGTCCGGTCGCTCGCGGCTCGAGACCGTGCGGGCGATGCCGGAACCGGAGGCTCTCGCCGTGCTCGAGGCCGCCCTCGCCGGCTGCGGCGCGGTGACCATGGTGCATTGCTGCTCCGCGGATCTGCCCACCGACCTTCTGCGGCGCAGCAGTGCCCGCGCGGTGGGTCTGGACGTGTCACAGCTGGCGTCGACGGACCTGGACGGCATCGGCGAGTTGCTCGACGCGGGCAAGGAGCTCGCACTGGGCATCGTCCCGACCACCGCTCCCACCGTGCCTGCCACGTGGCGCGACCTGGCTCGACCTGCGGTGACGCTGATCGACCGGCTCGGGTTCGCGCGCACGACGCTACGGACCCAGGTCGCCGTGACGCCCGCCTGCGGGCTCGCGGGCGCCGACGCGTCCTGGAGCCGGGACGCCCTGAAGTTGTGCGCCGAGGTGAGTAGCGCGTTCACCGACGACCCCGAATCACTCTGAGTCCGGCATTCGGTGTCGGCCGGACCGGTTAATCTTCGGTAGTGAGTGAATCGACCGAAGCCCCGACACCGGCCCCCGGACACGTCCGGGAGCATTGGAACGAGCTGGCCGAGGAAGTGCGGCAGCACCAGTTCCGCTATTACGTCCGCGACGCGCCCATCATCTCCGACGGCGAGTTCGACGTGCTGCTGGGCGAGCTGAACGACCTCGAAAACCAGTACCCCGATCTGCGGACGCCCGATTCGCCGACACAACTCGTCGGCGGCGGTTTTGCCACCGACTTCGCCTCCGCCGATCATCTCGAGCGGATGCTCAGCCTCGACAACGTCTTCGCCACCGACGAACTGCGCACCTGGATCAGCCGGGTGGAGCAGGAGACCGGGCCCGACCTGCACTATCTGTGCGAGGTGAAGATCGACGGGGTCGCGCTGAACCTGGTCTACGAGAACGGCCGACTCGTGCGGGCCGCCACCCGCGGCGACGGCCGGACCGGTGAAGAAGTGACGCTCAATGCGCGGACCATCGACGACATTCCGGAAAAGCTCACCGGCACAGACGAATACCCGGTCCCGGCACTCCTGGAGGTGCGCGGCGAGGTGTTCTTCCGGCTCGAGGACTTCGCCGCACTCAACGCGGCGCTCGTCGAGGAAGGCAAGGCGCCGTTCGCGAATCCCCGAAATTCCGCGGCTGGGTCGCTGCGGCAGAAGAATCCGGCCGTCACGGCCCGCAGGCGCCTCGGGATGATCTGCCACGGACTCGGCCGGAGCGAAGGATTCGAGCCGGTCTCCCAGTACGACGCGTACACGGCTCTGGCGGCGTGGGGCCTGCCGGTGTCGACCCACACCGCCCGCGTCACGGGCGCGGACGCCGTCGTGGACAGGGTGCAGTACTGGGGCGAGCACCGGCACGACGTGGAGCACGAGATCGACGGTCTGGTGGTCAAGGTCGACGAGACGTCGCTGCAACGCCGGCTGGGGTCCACGTCGCGGGCGCCGCGCTGGGCGATCGCCTACAAGTACCCGCCGGAAGAGGCCACCACCAAGCTCCTCGACATCCGGGTCAACGTCGGTCGCACCGGCCGAGTCACCCCGTTCGCCTATATGGAACCGGTCACGGTCGCCGGCTCCACGGTCTCCCTCGCCACCCTGCACAACGGGTCCGAGGTCAAACGCAAGGGCGTGCTCATCGGCGACACGGTCGTACTGCGCAAGGCCGGCGACGTCATCCCCGAGGTCCTCGGACCCGTGGTCGACGCCCGGACGGGCGACGAGTACGAGTTCGTGATGCCCACCCACTGCCCGGAGTGCGACACACCGCTGGCCCCCGCCAAGGAGGGCGACGCGGACATTCGCTGCCCCAACCAGCAGTACTGCCCCGCGCAACTCCGGGAACGCGTGTTCCACGTGGCGGGCCGCGGCGCATTCGACATCGAGGTTCTCGGCTACGAGGCCGCCACGAGCCTGCTCGAAGCCAAGGCGATCGGCGACGAGGGCGACCTGTTCTCGCTCACCGAGGACGATCTGCTCAAGACGTCGCTCTTCCGGACCAAGGCCGGCGGCCTGTCGGCCAACGGCCGCCGGTTGCTCGACAACCTCGATTCCGCCAAGGACAAGCCGCTGTGGAGGGTGCTGGTCGCGCTGTCCATTCGCCACGTCGGTCCCACGGCGGCGCGTGCGCTGGCCGGTGAGTTCGGGTCGCTCGCGCGGATCCGGGAGAGCTCCGTCGAGGAACTCGCGGCGGTGGACGGGGTCGGCGGCACCATCGCCGCGGCTGTCGCCGAGTGGTTCGGCGTCGACTGGCACCTGCAGATCGTGGAGAAGTGGTCGACGGCCGGGGTTCGCATGGAAGACGAACGCGACGAATCGATTCCGCGCCACCTCGAGGGACTGTCGATCGTCGTCACGGGGTCCCTGGAGACGTTCTCGCGCGACCAGGCGAAGGAGGCGATCCTCGTCCGAGGTGGTAAGGCCGCGGGTTCGGTGTCGAAGAAGACGGCATTCGTGGTGGTCGGCGAATCGCCGGGCTCGAAGCACGACAAGGCCGTCGAACTCGGAGTGCCGGTCCTCGACGAGGACGGGTTCCGCCGACTGCTGGAGGGTGGTCCGGACGCGGTCGCGGATTCCGGGGTGTGATCGGAACCTCACGCTCGCATTTTGGGCGGCGTGAGCAGTCCTGTCATAGTTCTGGACATGATCGAGATTCGGAATGCGACGCCGGACGACTACGAGGCCGTTGGTGACCTCACGGTGATCGCCTACGTGGGCGGCGGATTCGTGGAGGCGCACGATCCGTACACGAACCGGTTGCGCGACACCGCCGAGCGGGCGGAGAAGGCGGATGTGCGGGTGGCCGTGAAGGAGGGCCAGATCGTGGGTTCTGTCACGATCGCGGATCCGGCCTCCCCGTACGCCGATGTCGCGCAGCCGGGTGAGCTCGAATTCCGGATGCTCGCCGTGACACCCGACGCCCGCGGTTCCGGGGTCGGGTCGGCGCTCGTGCGGCACGTCCTGGACACGGCGTACGACCGCGGGGACCGCGCGGTCGTGATGTCCACCCAGCCGGACATGGAAGATGCCCGCCGCATCTACGACCGCAACGGTTTCGTGCCTGTGCCCGAACGCAATTGGGCGCCCGTGCCGGGTGTCGAGCTGACCGTCCTGGTCCGCGAGCTCGTCTGAGGCGACCACCCCCGGGCCTCCCGGCCCGGGACGGCGGTCAGCTCAGAACCGTCGCGATGATGCCGGCGAGGTAACCCAGCCGGGCGATCTCGGACGGACGGAACTCCGGGCCGCCGGGACGGCCGAGCATCAGCACACGGCCGGTGGTCCCGAGGGGAGCCGCCGCGAGTGTGGTGTTCATGTCGCGCCACACCTGCGGCACCCAGTCACCCTCGCCGTCGAGCGCGGTGGGCTTCTCCAGCGGCATCCACGGGATCTCGGTGGCATGGGTCTCGGGAGCTCCCGAGCTGCCGACCACACGGTATGCGCCGTGCGGGCCGAGGTCGGCGACCACGGACCAGCCGACCCGGAGCACGCGCGGCGCCCCGTCGACGAGGACCTGCAGTCGATCGTCCGCCGCGGTGGCGACCTGGTCGATGAGCTCGAGCTCGCGGTGGGTGTCGAGGATTCCGGCGTACGGCCGGATGGAGTCGACGGTGACGCCGGGCAGGTTCTCGGCGGCCGTGATGAGGGTGTCGGGGAGCGATCCCGGCTCGACATCGACCACGAGGTCGTCGATGGCGAATCCGGCACCCCGTTCCACCACGTCGAGCGACAGAATGTCAGCACCCACCGAGCCCAGGGCGACGGCGAGAGAGCCGAGGCTACCGGGACGGTCGGGGAGCTGGACGCGAAGCAGATACGACACGTGCGTCCCTTTCACCACGAGATAGACGCGGGAGTACCTGCGACCCCCGTCGCTCACCATCCTTGCACTTTCGTTCCCGAGTATGCGGTCCCCCCTGCGGCTTCGCCGGGGACGGGACGGGGACGTGCAGGTCGCGCTCGATTCGTGACACTGCCGATACGGATTCGCCTCGTCCGCGAAACACGACAGCCCAAACATGGGTGCATGAACATCACGGCGACGGGAGTGACGACGTCCGTCTCGCGGCGGGTGGCGGCGGGCCGGGAACAGGAATTCCTGCGCTGGACGGACGCGGGGATTGCAATGGCGGGCACGTTCCCGGGGTTCCTCGGCGGGGGATGGCTGCGCGCGGCGACCGACCCCGAGCAGTACCACGTGGTGTACCGGTTCGCGGACGAGGACACTCTCGACGCGTGGACGACGTCGCCCGCCAGGAAGGTGTGGGTGGGCAGGGGAACTGGTCTCGCGCAGGACACGGTCACGCACCGGCTGACCGGGGTGGAGGGCTGGTTCGAACCGCAGTCGACGCTCACGCACGCCGTTCGGGTCACGCCGCCACCGCCGCGGTGGAAGCAGGCGGTCACCATCTGGCTCGGTTTCTTCCCGATCTCACTTCTCATCGCGTTGTTCGTCACTCCTCGGCTCTCGGCCCTGGACGTGGTGACGCGCACCGTGGTGGCGTCGGTGGTCACGACTCCGGTGATGGTCTTCGTGGTTCTGCCGTTCCTGACGGGCAGGTTGCGGCGCTGGCTGCACGGCTGATCGGGCCACGCTCTAGGCTGGGACCCACTTGTGTACGTCCGAACCGAAAGGGGCCCCGCGGTGCCTGCCATCTCCCGTGACGAGGTCGCGCACCTCGCGCGGCTGTCTCGACTCGCCCTGACCGATGCCGAGCTCGACGAGTTCGCCGGTCAGCTGGACTCGATTCTCAGCCACGTGAAGGTGGTCACCGAGGTGCCCGCCGAGGATGTTCCGCCGATGGCGAACCCGAACGCGGTCACCAACGTGACCCGTCCCGACGTGATCGTTCCCGGCTTGACTCCCGAGCAGGCGCTGTCCGGCGCACCGGCTGTCGAGCAGGGTCGCTTCGCTGTCCCGCAGATCCTTGGAGAGGGCGAATGAGCGCCGAACTGACCACTCTCGACGCCGCAGATCTCGCGTCGAAGATCCACAGCCGTGAGGTGTCGTCCGTCGAGGTCACCCAGGCGCATCTCGACCGCATCGCCGCGGTCGACGGTGACCTGAACGCCTTCCTGCACGTGGCAGGCGAGCAGGCCCTCGTGTCGGCGAAGGAAGTGGACAGCAGCCTCGCCGCAGGCAATGCACCCGCCTCCCCGCTCGCGGGAGTTCCGTTGGCGCTCAAGGACATCTTCACCACCACCGATATGCCCACCACGTGCGCGTCGAAGATCCTCGAAGGTTGGATCGCACCGTACGACGCGACGCTCACGAAGAAACTGCGCGAGGCCGGTATCCCGATCCTGGGAAAGACCAACCTCGACGAGTTCGCGATGGGTTCGTCCACCGAGAACTCCGCCTACGGCCCCACCCGCAACCCGTGGGACACCACGCGCATCCCGGGCGGTTCGGGCGGCGGCAGTGCCGCGGCCCTCGCGTCCCGGCAGGCCCCGCTCGCGATCGGCACCGACACCGGCGGCTCGATCCGTCAGCCCGCCGCCGTCACGGCGACGGTCGGCACCAAGCCGACGTACGGCACGGTCTCCCGTTTCGGCCTCGTGGCCTGCGCGTCCTCGCTCGACCAGGGTGGTCCCTGCGGCCGCACGGTCCTCGACACGGCGCTGCTGCACGAGGTCATCGCCGGGCACGACCCGCGCGACTCCACGTCGATCGACGCGCCCGTGCGTCCCGTGGTGGCGGCTGCGCGTGAGGGTGCCGGTGGCAACCTGAAGGGCGTGAAGGTGGGTGTGGTCAAGGAACTGCACTCCGACAGCTACCAGCCCGGGGTCATCTCGTCTTTCGATGCCGCCGTCGCGCAACTCACGGAACTCGGTGCCGAGGTCGTCGAGGTGTCGTGCCCCAACTTCGAGTACGCGCTCGCGTCGTACTACTTGATCCTGCCGAGCGAGGTGTCGTCGAACCTCGCACGCTTCGACGCGATGCGGTACGGCCTGCGCATCGACGAGGGTGACATGAGCGCCGACCAGGTGATGGCCGCGACGCGCGCCGCCGGTTTCGGCCCGGAGGTCAAGCGCCGCATCATGATCGGTACCTACGCGCTGTCGTCCGGCTACTACGACGCCTACTACGGTCAGGCGCTCAAGGTGCGGACGCTCATCGCCAGGGACTTCGAGAAGGCGTACGAGAAGGTGGACGTCCTGGTGTCGCCCACCAGCCCGTTCACCCCGTGGAAGCTGGGCGAGAAGGTCGGCGACCCGCTCGCGATGTACCTCTCGGACCTGTGCACGCTGCCCACCAACCTGGCGGGGCACTGCGCGATGTCGGTTCCGTCGGGACTGTCCGCGGACGACGGACTGCCGGTGGGGCTGCAGATCATGGCACCCGCGCTGGCCGACGAGCGGCTGTACCGCGTCGGTGCCGCCTACGAGGCCGCACGCGGTCCGATCGGCTCGCCGAACTAGGAGCAGTCGGGCAGGGCGGTGCCCTGCTCACTGCCGTAGCGGTGTCCGTGGCCGGCTGCGAAGTTCAGCGCGGACACCAGGTCGACACTCGTCTGCAGGAACGTGATGCCCGGAATCCATTGGGGTACCGGCGCATCGCGTACTGCGAGCGAGAGGTCGGGTCGGTGCAGGACCAGGTCGGGGGACCACCACACTACCGGGTCGGATGTGTTCGCCAACACCGTCGCCCCGTCCGTCAGAACCGAGCCGGCGGGCGGGCCGGCCCACAGTGCGCCGCAGACTCGCTCGCGCAGTGGGTCGGCGTCGGTGAAAATTGCACTGCCGCCGACGGATCCGAGGCTCTGACCGTAGACGTACAGCGCCGGGCGCAGGAGGTCGGGGAGGTCGGCGATCCGCTCGGCGACGGCATCGAACAACGCGGCCGCCGATTCGTCTGCGGCGGAACGCCCGAACACGAACGTGATCCAGCTCGGCAGGTACGAGTACTGCATGCCGACGATGGCGACGTCGTCGGCGAAGCGTTCCTCGAATCCCTCGGCGGCGTTCTCGTCGATCCACCCCGAGCCGGTGGGCACCGTGACGACGATGGCGGACCGGGTGAATCCGCCGGCCCGCTCGAGTTCCGAGACTGCCAGTGCCGCACGCGATTCGACGTCCGGTGCCGAATCCATCCCCACATAGGTGCGGATGGCGGCCGACTGCTCGCCCGCCGCCACGAACCGTCGTCCCTGGCGCCCGAGCGACTCCCAGCTGATCGCGGAGTCCGGGCTGCCGGACAGTTCGGCGGACATCGGCCGGTGCAGGGACACGTCGACGAGCGCGTTGGAGTCGCTGTAGGAACGCGACATCATTCCCCACAACGCCGGTCCGGCGACCAGTTGCAGTGCGGTCGCGAGAACGACGGCGGTGGTGGCGCTGCCGATCCAGCCGAGACGTCGGGCGACCGTGCCGACGACGCTGCCGATGCCGGCGAACAGCAGGAACGTCAGCGCCGCCACGATGATCGCCTGCATCCAGTGGTCCGGCCCGATGCCCGGCATGCCCATGGCTGCGCGCAGCGAATCCTGCCAGTGGTCGGCGAGCACGATCGCCCAGGTCACGGCGATCATGGCGCCGATCAGCACCAGCAGACGCACCGAGTCCCGCGGAGGGTGGTTGCTGCGCGAACGGGTGACGAGGTACCGCAGGCGGCGGGCGAGGACGACGAAACCGAAACCGATCGCGGCGAGGACGCCGGTGAACAGGGCCTGCGTCAGCGCACTCCGGGGGAGCAGTGAGGGAGCGAGAGAGGCGAGTGTGACGGCGGTGACGACGATCGTGGAGGAGACGCGGGGGAGAGCGGAGACCGGGATCGTCGTGACCAGTGTGCGGCGCAGGGCATTCGGCTTCGTGCGCGAGCGACTGTGCACCGTGCTCCGTCCGGGACCGGACAGAGCGGTGATGATCATCCGACGGCTCCGACCGGATGCGGGCGGCGGCGGATCGACCAGGCCGCGCCCGCGACGAGCGCGGCACCGACACCGCCGGCCAGTGCGTACGGGAGCCCGGATTCGGTGACCGGTGCCGAATAGGCCTGGCGCCAGCTGTTTCCGGTGACGAAGGTGGTCGCGACGTTCGCCATCACGAAGCACTGCGCCCGTGCCTGCTCGTCGGCGCGGGTGTCGCACGCCGCGTGCATGCGCTGATCCAGCTGTGCGTCGAGGCTCTGCCGCGCCCAGGGACCCAGGTCCTCGCCGGACCGTGACGCGTACCGCAGAAGGTCGTAGCCGAGGTCGTGGGCCTTGCACGACGTGTCGAACTCGAGGGGCAGCGGCACGGGGGACGAGCAGTCCCCGCCGGGATTGGCGAGCATCCCGTCGATCGGCACCGGCGTGTACCCCATCACGTCGGCGAAGTCCGCGGGAATGGAGTCCTCGGAGATCTCGGCCGGTGCGGTGAGGGTGTGCACCGCGGCGGAGGCGGCGGCGTTCTCGTGCCGGGGTGTGCTCGCCGCGCCGGTGCCTGCGAATCCTGTCGTGGTCAGTAGTGCGGTTGCGGCGCACGCCACCGCGGCCCAAGTCGTTCTCCGTGTCCCCGTCTTTCGCATGACGAGAACGTTATGAATTCGTGTTGCGCAGCCACATCACCCCGGAGACCGGTTCGATTCCTGGCTTCGTGGTGCGAGGGCGCCCCGGTCTCATACTCCGGGGCTACGCCGACATGGGCCCGGGGTATGAGGACACTCCGTGACCACGGTTTCTACTGTCGACAGTGTGAAGACGAAGACGCGCATCCGGAGAGCCGCCGAAGGTCAGTGGCTGAACGTGGCAATCGTCGTGGTCACGGCGATCCTGTTCGCCGTGGCGTGGCCGACGCTGCAGCTGACCCACCAGGTCAGTCCTCCCATCCAGCCGTTCGTGGCGGCGCTCGCGACGTTCCCGTTCCTGCTCATCCGGTCGAATCCGGCGCTGGCCTGGGCCGTCTCCGCGATCTCGGCGCTGGTGATTCCGCGCGTCTTCGCACTGCAGGGCGGCTACGACTACCCGTGGCAGGTGGTCCACATCCTCGTGATGCTCGCCCTGCTGGCCGCCGTCAGCATGCGGGCCGCGATTCCGGTCGTCGGTGTGGCATGGATCTCCACCGTCCTGCTGTTCCTCGCCGACACCCCGGGCACCAACGGCCGCGGGTGGGCGGTGGGCCTGACCGCGATCGTCGTCTTCGGCCTGCTGATCCGGTGGCTGGTGCTCTCGCGCAGGCAACTCGCACAGCAGGAGGAGCTGAGCGAGCTCGAGCGCACTCGCCGGACGGTCCTCGAGGAGAAGGCGCGCATCGCCCGGGACCTGCACGACGTCGTCGCGCACCACATGTCGATGGTCGTGGTGCAGGCGCAGAGCGCGCCGTACCGCATCGCCGACATGTCCGACGAGACGCGGGCCGAGTTCGAATCGATCGGAGCCGCCGGCCGTGCCGCGCTGAACGAGGTGCGCGGACTGCTCGGAGTGCTGCGCAGCGACGGCCAGCTGGCCGAGCACGCGCCCCAGCCCGGGGTTCAGCAGATCAGCGAGCTGCTCGAGGGCAGCCGCAGGGCCGGCATTCCCGTCTCCTGGCACGTCGACGGCGACCCGACGCTCGTGTCGGAGTCGGTCGGGCTCGTGATGTACCGCATTCTGCAGGAATCCCTCGCCAACACGGCCCGCCACGCGGCGGGCGCCGCGGTGGAGGTGAAGATCGCGTACGAGTCGCCGATCGCGTCGGTGTCGATCGTGAACGGGCCGCCGAGGCGGAGTCTCGTCTCAGCACTGACCAGGCACGAGTCGACCGGTGGCAACGGCATCATCGGTATGCGTGAGCGTGCGCAGGCTGTCGGGGGCGTACTCACCACCCACTTGCACGACAACGGCGGATTCGAGGTCCACGCCGAGTTCCCGGTCGCCTCCGCCTAGGCTGGCTGGGTGGCCATCACCGTATTCATCGCCGACGACCAGGCTATGGTCCGGCAGGGCTTCGGAGCCCTGCTCGCCTCACAGCCCGACATCAGTGTCATCGGTGACGCTCCGGACGGGGCGGTGGCGGTGAGCGAGGTCCGGCGTCTGCGACCCGACGTGGTCCTGATGGACGTCCGTATGCCGGAGATGAACGGACTCGACGCGGCCCGCGTCATCCTGTCGGCCGGTTTCGATCCGCCGGTGCGCGTGCTCATGCTCACCACGTTCGACGTCGACGACTACGTGTACGAGGCGCTGAGCATCGGGGCCAGCGGCTTCATGCTCAAGGACGCGCCCGCGGAGGAACTCATCCGTGCGGTGCGGGTGGTCGCGGACGGCGAGGCACTTCTCGCGCCGACCGTCACCCGGCGTCTCATCGCCGACGTGACCAGCCGCCGCAGCACGGCGCGCCGCAAACCGGCCGCGTTGTCGGCGCTGACGCCCCGCGAACGCGAGGTGCTCGAACTCATCGCCCGCGGCATGTCCAACACCGAGATCGCGGAGCGCCTGTTCGTTGCCGAGCAGACCGTCAAGACGCACGTCGGCAAGGTGCTGTCCAAGCTGGATCTGCGCGACCGCGCACAGGCAGTGGTCCTGGCGTACGAGAGCGGTCTCGTCACGCCGGGCTG
The DNA here is from genome assembly GCF_048381435.1 of Rhodococcus mengyinensis. NCBI lineage: Bacteria > Bacillati > Actinomycetota > Actinomycetes > Mycobacteriales > Nocardiaceae > Rhodococcus > Rhodococcus mengyinensis. The sequence goes on from NZ_JBLWIT010000105.1 coordinate 59,506, forward strand.
AGGGAACCTGCCGGTCCGAGGTGCCTGAACACGGTTCGAGCGGCAAGATGGGTGATGAGAACCACCATCACCACACGAGACGACGAGGGGTGCTTGGATGCGGATCGGAATGCTCACCGGAGGCGGAGACTGCCCCGGACTGAATGCGGTGATCAGGGCGGTGGTTCGGACCGCCGCCGGCCGATACGGCAGCTCGGTGGTGGGATTCCGTGACGGCTGGCGCGGCCTGCTCGAGGATCGCAAGGTCGTGCTGTCCAACGACGACCGGATCGATCGAATCCTCACCCGGGGCGGCACCATCCTCGGTACCGCGCGGGTCAACCCCGACAAGTTGAAGGCCGGCCTCGACCAGATCCGGCAGACTCTCGACGACAACGGGATCGACGCGCTCATCCCGATCGGCGGGGAGGGCACGCTCACGGCCGCGAGCTGGCTCGCCGAGAGTGGGGTGCCCGTGATCGGGGTTCCGAAGACGATCGACAACGACATCGACTGCACCGACGTGACGTTCGGTTTCGACACCGCTCTGTCGATCGCGACGGATGCGATCGACCGCCTGCACACCACCGCCGAATCCCACCAGCGGGTGATGCTCGTCGAGGTGATGGGTCGGCATGCGGGCTGGATCGCGTTGCACTCCGGGCTCGCGACCGGTGCGCATCTCACTCTCGTTCCCGAGGTCCCGTTCGACGTCGGCGAAGTCTGCTCCCTAGTGAAGAAGCGATTCCAGCGCGGCGATTCGCATTTCATCTGCGTCGTCGCCGAGGGCGCCACTCCGACTCCGGAGTCGATGAGTCTGCGTGAGGGCGGTATCGACGAGTTCGGTCACAAACGATTCACCGGCGTCGCACAGCAGCTCGGCGACGAGATCGTCCGCCGCATCGGCAAGGAGGTGCGGACGACGGTGCTCGGGCACGTGCAGCGGGGCGGCACCCCGACGCCGTACGACCGGGTGCTCGCCACCCGCTTCGGGGTGCATGCCACCGATGCCGTCCACCGCGGCGACTTCGGAAATATGGTGGCTCTGCACGGCACGTCGATCGACCTCGTGCCCCTCCAGGAGGCGACCCGGCGCCTCAAGACGGTGCCGCGGGAACGGTACGAGGAGGCGGCCGCATTTTTCGGCTGACCGCGTTTTCCGGCGAACCACCGGACGCATAAACTCTGTGGCATGACTGCTGTCGACGCTCCGGACCTCCTCGACTACGACGAAGTGCTCGCCAAGTACGAGCCTGTTCTCGGCATGGAGGTGCACGTAGAGCTCGGCACCGAAACGAAGATGTTCTGCCCGTGCCCCACCGAGTTCGGCGCCGAGCCGAACACGCAGGTGTGCCCGGTGTGCCTCGGCCTGCCCGGGTCGCTGCCCGTGGTGAACGAGGCGGCGGTCGAGTCCGCGATCCGGATCGGACTCGCACTGAACTGTTCGATCACACCCTGGGGCCGATTCGCGCGGAAGAACTACTTCTACCCGGATCAGCCGAAGAACTACCAGATCTCCCAGTACGACGAGCCGATCGCCACCGACGGCTACCTCGACGTCGTCCTCGACGACGGCACCACGTGGCGCGTGGAGATCGAGCGCGCGCACATGGAAGAGGACACCGGAAAGTCGCTGCACGTCGGCGGTGCGACCGGGCGCATCCACGGCGCCAGCCACTCGCTGCTCGACTACAACCGCGCCGGGGTCCCGCTCGTCGAGATCGTCACCAAGACCATCAGCGGCGCCGGTGCCCGCGCTCCCGAGGTGGCCCGCGCGTACGTCACCGCGCTCCGCGACCTGCTGAAGTCGCTGGACGTCTCCGACGTTCGCATGGACCAGGGTTCGATGCGCTGCGACGCCAACGTGTCGCTGATGCCGATCGGGGCGACCGAACTCGGCACCCGTACCGAGACGAAGAACGTCAACTCCCTCAAGAGTGTCGAGGTGGCGGTCCGGTACGAGATGCGCAGGCAGGCCGCGGTGCTGGAGGCCGGCGGTGAGGTGATCCAGGAGACCCGGCACTTCCAGGAGGCCGACGGGACCACGTCACCGGGCCGCCGCAAGGAAACCGCCGAGGACTATCGCTACTTCCCGGAGCCCGATCTCGAGCCGGTCGCGCCCAGCGCGGAATGGATCGAGGAGCTGCGTGGCACCCTGCCCGAGCTGCCGTGGGTCCGCCGCGCCCGGATCCAGGCCGACTGGGGTGTGTCCGACGAGGTCATGCGCGACCTCGTCAACGCGGGGGCCCTCGACCTCGTCATCGCCACCGTCGAGGCCGGCGCCTCCCCGGAGGCCGCACGGTCCTGGTGGGTGTCGTACCTGGCGCAGCAGGCGAACACCCGCGGCGTGGAACTCGCCGAGCTGCCGATCACGCCGGCTCAGGTCGCGCAGGTGGTCGCGCTGATCGACAGCGGGAAGCTCAACAACAAGGTGGCCCGCCAGGTGGTCGACCACGTCCTCGAGGGGGAGGGCGACCCCGAGCAGGTCGTCGCGAACCACCCCGAGCTGGTCGTCGAACGCGACGACACGAAGCTGAAGGCGGCCGTCGACGAGGCTCTGGCCGCGAACCCCGACATCGCCGAGAAGATTCGCGGCGGCAAGGTCGCGGCCGCGGGCAAGATCGTCGGCGACGTGATGAAGGCCACGCGTGGTCAGGCCGACCCGGCCCGCGTCAAGGAACTGGTCATCGAGGCCTGCGGCTGAACCCCTTCTGCACCAACGGGACGCTCGTTCGGATCAACCGAACGAGCGTCCCGTTCGTTTCGACGGGGCGGGCCGTCAGTCGAATCCGCCGCCACCGGACGGCAGGGGCATCTTGATCACGCGGTCGTCGTTGGGTCCGGGCTGACCGCCGGTCTTGTTGACGGTGCTCACCCAGATGAGACCGTCGGGTCCGAGCGCGGCGCCGCCGAGTTGGCCGTACCGGTCCTGGACGATGACACCGGGGGCGGTGGTGACCGCTCCCGTGCCGGGGTCGGCAGCGAGTGCGGACATCGCCTTCGCGGTGCTCAGTGACACCGCCACGACGTCACCGGCGGCGACGCAGCCGCCGACGCCGGGCCGCTCCGGCCACGTCCACACCGGCGACGACACGGCTCCGTCGGCGCTGACCCGCAGCAGCCGATCCTCCAGGGGGGTGCGATCGGTGACCCACACGGCCACACCCGGGTCGACGCACACGCCACCGGCGGTCCCGATGCCCGACAGCACCACCTGAGGGCGCGGCTGCGCCGGTGTCGGTGCGGGTGACAGGGCGGTGACCTTCAGCAGTTTCCCGGCAAGGGACGCCGGATCGGCGGCCGCGGCGGCGTTGCCCGCGTTGCCGGTCAGGACCATCAGTTCGTCGCCCGAGAATTCGAGCGAACCCGCATTTCCCGCGCCGCCGCGCGGGATCCCGCCGAGAACCTCCTTGGCGGAGTCTCCCGGTGCGATCCGCACCACCCGGTTGTCGGTCGGGGTGGTGACGTAGGCGTAGATGAGGTTGTCCTCCACGAAACTCGGCGACAGCGCGATGTCGAGGAGTCCGCCGTCCGTGCTGCCGTCGACGTCGACGTGCGCGATCTCCTTGGGGGTCTGCCCCTGGGCGACCTGCAGGATGCGTCCGGTCCGGCGCTCGGCGACGAGGGCGGTGGCCCCGTCGGGGAGGACGACGAGTCCGCCGGTGGTGTCGAGGCAGGTGGCGATCACGCTGGGGTCCGGATCCTGGCACGGTCCCAGCGGACCGCTCGGCGGCGGGGTGGTCGTCGTGGACGGCGGCGGGTTCTCCGGTTCCACCTCGGCGCCCGAGGCACCGGTCGGCTCGGGTGTGAAGGGGGAGGACGCGGAGTCGTCGAATTTCGCGCATCCGGCGGCGAGGACCGCCGTCACGCACAGTGCGGACATCGCCATCTTGCGGGACGCCGTGCGGCGCCGCCCACCCACCATCATGATGGAGACGTTACGGAAGAGTGCGAGGTCGCCGCCACGCCGGTTCCGCCTACCAGCGATGTCCGGCCGGTCGACCTAGGCTTGACGGTGTGACTGACATGCGGAAAGACCCCAGCGAGTCGTCGGACCAGGGTGCTGCCGACCAGAGCGCCTCACCCGGCTACGGCAAGGTCTCGAGCCCTTACGACCTTCCCACCGAGCGCTTTCCGTCGGCCACGCCGACATCCGGTTCCGCGGGGCAGCGTCTGCCGCACACCGACGACGAACTCGACTACGGCGATGCGCGCGGCGGGGGACTCCCCACCGAGCAGATCCCCGCGTACCGGCAGCCGGGGGCGTCCGACATGTCGGACCAGCCGACCCAGGTGATCGGCGCGGGTTCCGGCGCGTCCCTCGGGGCGACAGCGGGCGATCCGTCGACCGACCGGATCGGCGAGGGCGACGTGAAGATCGGCCGCGGCACCCTGGACCTCGGACTGCTGGCCCTGCGACTCGCGGTCGGCGGAACGGCACTCGTGCACGGTCTGCAGAAGCTGACGGGGATGTGGAACGGTCCGGGACTCGACGGGTTCGAAGAGGTACTCGTGAACTCGGGGTTCCAGCAGGCGAAACTGCTCGCGATTCTGGGTGCCATCGGTGAGGTCGCGGGCGGTGCACTGCTGATCCTCGGTCTCGTCACCCCGCTCGCCGCGGCCTCGGTGCTGGCCGTGATGATCAATGCGTGGGCGTTCCGGCAGATCGCGGAACCGGGGCTCGAGTACTTCGCGCCCGCGGGCACCGAGTACGAGACGCTGCTGGGTGTGTGCGCGGGCGTGATCATTCTCACCGGGCCGGGACGCATCTCGCTCGACGGCCGCCGGGGCTGGGCGACGCGCCCGTTCATCGGGTCGTTCGCGGCGCTGATCCTGGGCGTCGCCGCCGGTGTCTGCGTGTGGATCTTCCTGAACGGTGCCAACCCGCTCATCTGAGCGTCTCGTGCATACACGACTGCGCCGCACCCCCGGATCGGGAGTGCGGCGCAGTCGTTTTCGTTCGAGATCAGCGTTGGACGAGTTCCGGGATGTTCTCCTCCTCGGGCGGGCCGGCCTGGGCGGCGAGCTTCTGTCCGAGGACCGACTTGCGCCGGCCGTAGGCGAGGTAGACGACGACGCCGAGGGCCATCCAGACGAGGAACCGGATCCAGGTCTCGACCGACAGGTTCAGCATCAGCCATCCGCAGGCCAGGACGGCGAGGATGGGGACGAGCGGGACCAGCGGAACGCGGAATCCGCGGGGCAGGTCGGGACGCGTACGGCGGAGGATGATGACGCCGATGCAGACGAGGACGAACGCGAAGAGGGTGCCGATGTTCACCATCTCCTCGAGCGTGCCCATCGGGAAGAAGGCGGCGAGGAGCGCGACCACGGCGCCGACGAACAGGGTGATGCGGACCGGGCTGCCGTTCTTGCCGGTCTTGGCGAGACCGCGGGGCACGAGTCCGTCGCGGGACATGGCGAACAGGACGCGGGTCTGGCCGAGCATCATCACCATCACGACGGTGGTGAGGCCCGCGAGCCCGCCGAAGTTGATCGCGGTCTGGGCCCAGGTGATGCCGTGTGCCTCGAAGGCGGTCGCGAGGGTGGCGCTGCTGTCGCCGACGAGCGGGCTACCGGTCTTGAGGTCGGTGTACTTCACCATGCCGGTGAGCACGAGGGTGACGGCGACGTAGAGCACGGTGACGATGGCGAGCGAGCCGAGAATACCGCGGGGGAGCGCCTTCTGCGGGTTCTTGGTCTCTTCGGCGGTGGTGGCGACGACGTCGAATCCGATGAAGGCGAAGAAGACGAGGCTCGCTGCGGCGAGGAGGCCGTACCAGCCGTAGCTGCTGCCGTCCGCTCCGGAGAGGAAGGAGAAGAGGGTCTGGTGCACACCCTGCGCGGCGCTCTCGTTGCTCTCGGCGGGCGGAATGTACGGGGCGTAGTTCTCCTTCTTGATGTAGAAGACGCCGACGGCGATGACGAGGAGGACGACGGCGATCTTGATGGCCGTGATGACGGCGGACACGCGCGAGGACACCTTGGTCCCGATGGCGAGCACGATCGTGATGCCGCCGACGATGATCAGCGAGCCCCAGTCGAAGTCGATGGGACCGAGATGGGCTGTGGTGGATCCGCTGAACCCGAGGACGTTACCCAGATACAGCGACCAGCCCTTGGAGACGACGGCCGCCGCGAGGGCGAATTCGAGGATGAGGTCCCAGCCGATGATCCAGGCGACGAACTCGCCGAAGGTGGCGTAGGAGAACGTGTACGCACTGCCCGCGACGGGGACGGTGGATGCGAACTCGGCGTAGCAGAGGGCGGCCAGGCCGCACGCGATGGCGGCGAGGACGAAGGCGAGCGAGATGGACGGCCCGGCGACGTTGCCTGCAGTCCGGGCGGTGAGCGTGAAGATGCCGGCGCCGATCACGACGGCGACACCGAAGACGGTGAGGTCCTTCGCGGTGAGTTCCCTCCGCAGCCGGGTGTCGGGTTCGTCGGTGTCCGCTATCGATTGCTCAACGGATTTCGTTCGCCAAATGCCGACTCCTGGCATGTGTCGCTCCTTGGTTGTATTCCCGATGGCCTCGTGGGCCGGAGATGTTCCGGTGGTGCTGCCGATTGTGATGTAGGTCTCAACGGCCAACTGAGGGAACCACTACTGAGCGCCGTGTGCAAGAAGCCCGGGCTCAACTGATCAATTCGATCAGTAGAACCTGTTCTCGGGTGTCGCCGTCTGAGCGAGTTGATCACCCGTGAGCGCGGTCACATCCGAGACGGAATCCGTCGTCGCACCGACGACGGAAGCCGGGTGCCGCGGCAGGAAGCTCCTGCTGCGGCACCCGGCTTCGTGTCCGTTCGGTGCGCGGTGCGGGTGTGTCAGGGGACCTGACGGACCGCGCCCTTGTCGGCGGACGTGGCCAGCGCGGCGTACGCCCGCAGGGCGGTGGTGACGGTGCGTTCGCGGTTCACCGGCTGCCACGGACGCTCGGACGACTCCATCTTCGCCCGGCGCTCGGCGAGCACCGCGTCGTCGACGAGGAGTTTCAGCGTGCGGGTCGCGATGTCGATGAGGATCTGGTCGCCGTCCTCCACCAGGCCGATGGCGCCGCCGCTGGCGGCCTCGGGGGAGATGTGGCCGATGGACAGTCCCGAGGAACCGCCGGAGAATCGGCCGTCGGTGATCAGCGCACACTTCTTCCCGAGGCCGGAGCCCTTGAGGAATGCGGTGGGGTGCAGCATCTCCTGCATGCCCGGGCCGCCTGCGGGACCCTCGTAACGCACGACGAGGACCTCACCGGGCTGGATCTTCTTGCCGAGGATCACCGACACCGCCTCTTCCTGCGACTCCACGACGCGCGCGGGCCCCTGGAAGTGGAACAGGTCTTCGTCGATGCCCGCCGTCTTGATGACGGCGCCGTCGACGGCGATGTTGCCGCGCAGCACTGCCAGGCCGCCCTCGACCGTGTGCTTGTGCTCGAAGTCGCGGATGCAGCCGTTGGCGGCGTCCGTGTCGAGCGACGACCAGCGGTTGTTCGTCGAGAACGGTTCGGTGGTGCGGACACCGCCCGGTGCGGCGTGGAAGAGTTCGACGGCCTCGTCGGATGCCTTGCCGGACCGGATGTCCCACGTGTCGAGCCACTCGTCGAAGCTCTCGGTGTGCACCGTCGACACGTCGCTCTCGAGCAGGCCGGCCCGGCGGAGTTCGCCGAGGATGGCGGGGATTCCGCCCGCTCGGTGCACGTCCTCCATGTGGTAGTCCGAGTTGGGGGAGACCTTCGACAGGCACGGCACCTTGCGGCTGATCTCGTCGATCTTGTCGAGGTCGAAGTCGTAGACCTCACCCTCCTGCGCGGCCGCGAGGGTGTGCAGGACCGTGTTGGTGGAACCGCCCATTGCGACGTCCAGTGCCATCGCGTTGCGGAATGCGGCGGGCGTCGCGATGTTGCGGGGGAGGACGGAGTCGTCCTCGTCCCGGTAGTACCGCAGGGCGGCTTCGACGACGGTGGTGCCCGCGCGGGTGAACAGCGCGCGACGGGCCTCGTGGGTGGCCAGCGTGGAACCGTTGCCCGGCAACGCCAGACCGAGCGCCTCGGTGAGGCAGTTCATCGAGTTCGCGGTGAACATGCCCGAGCACGACCCGCACGTCGGGCAGGCGCTGCGCTCGACCTCGGACAGTCCATCCTCGTCGACTTCGTCGTTGGCGCTCGCCGAGATCGCCGTGATGAGGTCGGTCGGTGCCTGGGCGACACCGTTCACCACCACCGCCTTGCCGGCCTCCATCGGACCGCCCGACACGAACACGGTCGGGACGTTCAAACGCAGTGCGGCATTGAGCATTCCGGGAGTGATCTTGTCACAGTTGGAGATGCAGACGAGCGCGTCGGCGGTGTGCGCGTTGACCATGTACTCGACGGAGTCGGCGATGATCTCGCGGCTGGGAAGGGAATACAGCATGCCGCCGTGTCCCATCGCGATGCCGTCGTCGACGGCGATCGTGTGGAACTCGCGAGGTACACCACCGGCGGCGCGGACGGCGTCGGCGACGATGTCGCCGACGTTCTTCAGGTGGACGTGCCCGGGAACGAACTGCGTGTACGAGTTCGCGATCGCGACGATCGGCTTCCCGAAGTCGGAGTCGGTCATTCCGGTGGCGCGCCACAGTGCGCGGGCGCCTGCGGCATTTCGTCCTGCGGTGGTGGTTCGGGACCTCAGCGGGGGCATGAGCGTATTCCTTAGTCAGCGTACGGAAGTACTGACAAACGCTACTCGCGCACTATTCCCCGTCTGTGTCCGGCCGGTTCTTCACCGGCTGCTCGCCGTTCGATTCCGCGTCGGCGTGGTGGGCTGCTTCGTCCGCCGCGGCGGCTGCCGCGTAGGGGTCGGTGATGCGGCCGCCGCTCGCCTCGGCGATATCGGGAAGCCGGTCGAACGTGACGACGGGAAGGGTCACCTCGCCCCCGTCGGTCAGGGTCGCCCGGGCCCAGCCGCGCTTGGGGAAGCGGAATCCCGTGATCTCGGACCACGCCAGCGACCGGCCGCCGAACAGCCGGCGCACTTCGAGTCCGTCGGGCGTGACGGTGGTGCGCACCCGCGCGACCCAGGCCACCGCGACGATCGGGGCGATCACGAGCCAGCCGAAGGCGGCGGGCCAGCCGAAGATGGGGAACGACACGGCGAACAGGAGGAAGGCGCATCCCAGATAGGCCAGGGGAGAAATCCGGATGACCTGCTTGGGCGGGTTCGTGGTGTGGGATGATGATTCTGGTGGCACGGGCTGCTGCGGAGTTGACACCTCTACATCTTCGCACCGCAGCCGATGTATCTCATATTCTGGGACGGCCGACTCACCAAGTTGACTGTTCACTATTAGCGCGCCTACCGTCGAGCGCGTGAAACAGAATGAGTTGCTCGTAATCGGCCGGCGCGTCGTCGCCTGAGTCGATTCCTTCAACTCGCCAGATAACGACGCGCCACCCTCGTACAGCATCAGCTGACGGGGGTTTTTTGTTGCCCGGAGCCAGAATCAGAGGATTTCCCAGTGAGCGCACCAACCGCACGGCCTCAACCCACGCCGCGCAAGTCGGGGGCAGCAAGCCCGACGACCGCGGCCGCCGCGACTCAGACCGGTAGCCGCCGCCAACTCGCCCCCGAGCGGGTCAGCGGCGCCCAGTCCGTGGTCCGAGCCCTCGAGGAGCTCGAGGTCGACACGGTATTCGGCATTCCGGGTGGTGCCGTTCTGCCTGTCTACGACCCGCTCTTCGACTCGAAGAAGGTCCGGCACGTGCTCGTTCGTCACGAGCAGGGGGCAGGCCACGCCGCGACCGGGTACGCCCAGGCGACCGGCAAGGTCGGTGTCTGTATGGCGACGTCCGGTCCCGGTGCGACCAACCTCGTGACGCCGCTCGCCGACGCGCAGATGGACTCCGTTCCGGTCGTGGCCATCACCGGTCAGGTCGGCCGGAGTCTCATCGGCACGGACGCGTTCCAGGAAGCCGACATCTCCGGCATCACGATGCCGATCACCAAGCACAACTTCCTCATCACCGACGGCGTCGACATCCCCCGGATCATCGCGGAGGCCTTCTACCTCGCCTCCAGCGGTCGTCCCGGCGCGGTGCTCGTCGACATCCCGAAGGACGTCCTCCAGGCGCAGACCACGTTCTCGTGGCCGCCGGAGATGCGGCTGCCCGGGTACCGTCCCGTCACCAAGCCGCACGGCAAGCAGGTCCGCGAGGCGGCCCGCCTGATCGCCGACGCGAAGCACCCGGTGCTGTACGTCGGTGGCGGCGTCATCAAGTCGGAATCGTCTCCGGAACTGCTCGAACTGGCCGAGCTCACCGGCATTCCGGTGGTCACCACCCTCATGGCGCGTGGCGCGTTCCCGGACAGCCACACGCTGAACTGCGGCATGCCCGGCATGCACGGCACCGTCGCGGCGGTGGCGGCACTGCAGCGCAGCGACCTGCTGATCACGCTCGGCGCGCGCTTCGACGACCGCGTCACCGGTCAGCTCGATTCGTTCGCCCCCGACGCCAAGGTCATCCACGCCGACATCGACCCGGCGGAGATCGGCAAGAACCGGTACGCGGACGTCCCGATCGTTGGCGACTGCAAAGAGGTCATCGTCGAACTGATCGAGGCGATCAAGGCCGACCTGGCCACCGGAACCACACTGGATCTCACCGAGTGGTGGGCGTACCTCGACGGAATCCGTCGCACGTACCCGCTCAGCTACGACCGTCCCACCGACGGCGCGCTGTCCCCGGAGTACGTGATCCAGGCGGTCGGCAAGCTCGCCGGTCCCGACGCGATCTACTGTGCCGGCGTCGGACAGCACCAGATGTGGGCCGCGCAGTTCGTCAACTACGAGAAGCCGCGCACCTGGCTGAACTCCGGCGGTCTCGGCACGATGGGCTACGCCGTCCCCGCCGCGATGGGCGCCAAGATGGGCATGCCCGACACCGAGGTGTGGGCCATCGACGGTGACGGCTGCTTCCAGATGACCAATCAGGAACTCGCCACCTGCGCGCTCGAGGGCATCCCGATCAAGGTTGCGCTCATCAACAACGGCAACCTCGGCATGGTGCGCCAGTGGCAGACGCTGTTCTACGACGAGCGCTACTCCAACACCAACCTCGGCACGCACGGCGCGATCCGCATCCCCGACTTCGTCAAGCTGGCGGAGGCGTTGGGCTGCCACGGCATTCGCGTCGAGCGCGAAGAGGACGTCGAGGCGGCGATTCGCGAGGCGCAGGCCATCAACGACAAGCCGGTGGTGATCGACTTCATCGTCGGCGCCGACGCCCAGGTGTGGCCGATGGTCGCCGCGGGCACCAGCAACGACGAGATCATGGCGGCGCGGGGCATCCGTCCGCTGTTCGACGACGACGAGGCGGCCGCCGAGCCGGCCGTCATCCACGAGGCCATGGAGCGCGAGCAGCGTTCGGGCACGGCCGCAGCGGCCGGGGAGGAAGATCAGTGAGCACCAGCCACACCCTCAGTGTTCTCGTCGAGGACAAGCCGGGCGTGCTGGCCAGGGTGGCCGCGCTGTTCTCGCGTCGTGGGTTCAACATCGAGTCGCTCGCCGTCGGTGGCACCGAGATCCCCGAGATCTCCCGCATGACCATCGTCGTGACCGTCGACGAGTTCCCGCTCGAGCAGGTGACCAAGCAGCTCAACAAGCTCATCAACGTCATCAAGATCGTCGAGCAGGACGGTGAGGCCTCCGTCGCCCGCGAGCTGGTGCTCATCAAGGTGCGAGCCGACGCCAGCGTGCGCACGCAGGTGATCGAGACGGTGAATCTGTTCCGCGCCAAGGTGATCGACGTCTCCCCGGAGTCGGTCACGATCGAGGCGACTGGAACGCGATCCAAGCTGGATGCGCTGCTGCGGATGCTCGATCCGTACGGTATCCGGGAGATCGTGCAGTCCGGGGTCGTGGCCGTGGGACGGGGGCCGAAGTCCATCACGGCCACTCGCTAGTACTTTAGATACGCAAATCCAAGAAAGAGGTTGAACTGTGGCAGTCGAGATGTTCTACGACGACGATGCCGATCTGTCGATCATCCAGGGCCGTAAGGTCGCTGTGATCGGTTACGGAAGCCAGGGCCACGCGCACTCGCTGAGCCTGCGCGACTCGGGCGTCGATGTGCGTATCGGCCTCAAGGAAGGCTCGAAGTCCCGCGCGAAGGCCGAGGAGCAGGGCCTGACCGTCGGTACCCCCGCCGAGGTCTCCGAGTGGGCCGACGTGATCATGGTGCTCGCACCCGACACCGCGCAGGCGTCGATCTTCACGAACGACATCGAGCCCAACCTGAAGGACGGCGACGCGCTGTTCTTCGGACACGGCCTCAACATCCACTTCGACCTGATCAAGGCTCCGGAGTTCGTCACCGTCGGCATGGTCGCCCCCAAGGGCCCCGGCCACCTGGTGCGTCGTCAGTTCGTCGACGGCAAGGGTGTTCCCGCGCTCATCGCGATCGACCAGGACCCGAAGGGTGAGGGCCAGGCCCTCGCGCTGTCCTACGCCAAGGGCATCGGCGGCACCCGCGCCGGCGTCATCAAGACCACGTTCAAGGAAGAGACCGAGACGGACCTCTTCGGCGAGCAGGCCGTGCTCTGCGGCGGCACCGAGGAACTGGTCAAGACCGGTTTCGAGGTCATGGTCGAGGCCGGCTACGCGCCCGAGATGGCGTACTTCGAGGTGCTGCACGAGCTCAAGCTCATCGTCGACCTCATGTACGAGGGTGGCATCGCCCGCATGAACTACTCGGTGTCCGACACCGCGGAGTTCGGTGGCTACCTCTCCGGCCCGCGCGTCATCGACGCCGGCACCAAGGAGCGCATGAAGGCGATCCTGGCCGACATCCAGTCGGGTGAGTTCACTCGCCGCCTCGTCGCCAACGTCGAGAACGGCAACACCGAGCTCGAGGGCCTGCGCAAGGCCAACGCCGAGCACCCCATCGAGGTCACCGGCAAGAAGCTGCGCGACCTGATGAGCTGGGTCGACCGCCCGATCACCGAAACCGCCTAGGTTTCACTGCTTTACAGTTCCACCGAACCGCCGGCCCGATGTCGCATCGGTCTCGTCAGAGGCCCCGGATGTGACATTGGGCCGGTGTTGTTTCGTGTCCGATTCCGTTGTTGCAGGCGTCCACTATGTGGTATCGCGGACCAGGATGCGGTTTCCCTGTGAGGGCGGACTAAGCTGTGTGTGGTTAAAACACCCCCACACCCACCTATTCAGGGAGTTTGCACGTGAGCCAGCCAGGCCGTCCTGTAGTTCTGATCGCCGACAAGCTCGCGCCGTCCACCGTCGAGGCATTGGGCGACGGTGTGGAGGTGCGATGGGTCGACGGACCTGATCGCCCGGCCCTGCTCGCGGCGGTGCCCGAGGCCGACGCGATCCTCGTCCGTTCCGCCACCACCGTGGACGCCGAGGTCCTGGCGGCCGGTACCAAGCTCAAGATCGTCGCCCGGGCCGGCGTCGGTCTCGACAACGTCGACGTGCCCGCCGCCACCGAGCGTGGTGTCATGGTGGTCAACGCGCCGACGTCCAACATCCACACGGCCGCCGAGCACGCAGTCGCGCTGATGCTCGCCACCGCGCGCCAGATCCCCGCGGCCGACGCCACCCTGCGCGACCGCGAATGGAAGCGCAGCAAGTTCAACGGTGTCGAGATCTTCGGCAAGACCGTCGGCGTCGTCGGCCTCGGCCGCATCGGCCAGCTGTTCGCGCAGCGTCTCGCCGCGTTCGAGACGCACGTCATCGCGTACGACCCCTACGTGTCGGCCGCCCGTGCCGCGCAGCTCGGCATCGAGCTCGTCACCCTCGACGAGTTGCTCGAGCGCGCCGACCTCATCTCCGTGCACCTCCCCAAGACTCCCGAGACCAAGGGACTGCTCGGCACGGAGAACCTGGCGAAGACCAAGAAGGGCGTCGTCATCGTCAACGCCGCCCGTGGCGGTCTGATCGACGAGGCAGCGCTGGCCGAGGCCATCAAGTCGGGTCACGTGCGCGCCGCGGGCCTCGACGTGTTCGAGACCGAGCCCTGCACCGACAGCCCGTTGTTCGACCTGCCCGAGGTCGTCGTGACGCCGCACCTCGGTGCCTCCACGAGCGAGGCTCAGGACCGCGCCGGAACCGACGTCGCGAAGTCCGTACTGCTCGCTCTCGCAGGTGATTTCGTTCCCGACGCGGTCAACGTGTCGGGTGGCGCCGTGGGCGAGGAAGTTGCCCCGTGGCTCGAGATCGTCCGCAAGCAGGGTGTGCTCATCGGGGCCCTGTCGGGTGAACTGCCCGTCAACCTCTCCGTCGACGTGCGCGGCGAGCTGGCCTCCGAGGACGTCGAGGTGCTCGCGCTCTCGGCTCTGCGCGGTGTGTTCTCCGCCGTCATCGAGGACGCGGTCACGTTCGTCAACGCTCCCGCACTCGCGGAAGAGCGCGGCGTCACGGCCGAGGTCACCAAGGCCGCCGAAAGCCCCAACCACCGCAGCGTGGTGGACCTGCGCGCCGTGTTCGGCGACGGCAGCGTCATCAACGTCTCGGGCACGCTGACCGGCCCGCAGCAGGTCGAGAAGATCGTCAACATCAACGGCCGCAACTTCGAACTGCGCGCCGAGGGTCTCAACCTGGTGGTGAACTACACCGATCAGCCCGGCGCGCTGGGCAAGATCGGCACGCAGCTCGGCAACGCCGGCATCGACATCCAGGCTGCGCAGCTCAGCCAGGACGCCGAGGGCGAGGGTGCGACCATCCTCCTCCGCGTCGACCGGGAGGTGCCGAGCGAGGTGCGGGACGCGATCTCGACCGCTGTCGGCGCCACCAAGATCGAGCTCGTCAACCTGGCCTAATCCCCACTGTGCGCGTGTCACGACCCCTGTTGTCGTGGCACGCGCACAGCTCTATGTGAAGTGAGGCGTTCATGAAGCTTGCGGTCATTCCGGGTGACGGCATCGGTGTCGAGGTCACGGCCGAGGCACTGAAGGTGCTGCGGAAGCTCGTACCCGATCTCGAGACCACCGAGTACGACCTCGGTGCCCGTCGATACAACGCCACCGGGGAACTGCTCCCGGATGCCGATCTCGCGGCGATCCGCGAGCACGACGCGATTCTGCTGGGCGCCATCGGCGACCCGTCGGTGACGCCGGGTGTGCTCGAGCGGGGGCTGCTGCTGAACATGCGATTCGCGTTGGATCATCACGTGAATCTGCGTCCGTCCCAGCTGTATCCGGGATCGAAGTCGCCGCTCGCGGCGCAGCCGGACATCGACTTCGTGGTCGTGCGCGAGGGCACCGAGGGTCCGTACACCGGCAACGGTGGCGCGATCCGCGTCGGCACCCCGCACGAGATCGCGACCGAGGTGTCGATCAACACGTGGTTCGGTGCCGAGCGGGTGGTGCGGTACGCGTTCGCGCTCGCGCAGACCCGGCGTAAGCACGTCACCCTGATCCACAAGACGAACGTCCTCTCCAACGCCGGTGCGATCTGGACGCGTGCCGTGGAGACGGTGTCGGCCGAATACCCGGACGTGGAGACGGCGTACTGCCACATCGACGCGGCCACCATCTACATGGTCACCGATCCGTCGCGATTCGACGTGATTGTGACGGACAACCTGTTCGGCGACATCATCACCGACCTCGCGGGTGCGGTCACGGGAGGCATCGGACTGGCGGCGTCGGGGAACATCGACGCGTCGGGGACGAACCCGTCGATGTTCGAGCCGGTGCACGGCAGCGCCCCGGACATCGCCGGCCAGGGGATCGCGGATCCCACGGCGGCCATCCTGTCCGCGGCGCTGCTGCTGCGTCACGTCGGCCGGGACGGCGATGCCGCGCGCATCGAGGCCGCCGTCGAGGCCGATCTGGCGTCCCGCGGCGACTCGAAGGTCGTCACGTCGGAGGTCGGCGACCGGATCGCTGCCGCCCTCTAGGACCGCGATTCGATCTTGTCTCCCTCGATCCCCGTGGCCCGATCTTCGGACCGGGCCACGGGGATCAGTGGTATCGAGGCGGCCGGAAATGCCGCGGCTATGGCGAAAGTCACCGGGAAGCCGACGATTCCGATCAGTGCGCCGAACACCGGGGGAACGAGCGAGGCCGCGACGAACTGACCGGTGTTCTGGACACCGAGCGCGCGTCCGCCCCAGAACGGGCCCGCGATCTCGGCGACCGCGGTGAAGGCGAGGCCGTTCGGTGCCACCGTCGCGACGGACGCCGCGAGCAGCGCCACGATCGCCACCGGCGTATCCATTGCATCCGTCACGGCGAGCGCCGCCATGGACACTCCGCCGGCGACGGCGACCCAGCGAAGCGGACGCATACGACTGCCCACCACGTCGGACCAGAAACCGACCCCCATCCGGCCGAACGCGCCGAGGATCTGGGCGACTGTCACGATCAGGCCTGCCGCCGTTGCTTCCCAATGCCTTTCGGAGATCAGCCACACGAGCGCGTACGTCCACACCGTGTACTGGGGCACGACGAGCAGCACCGAGACGGCGTGGATGCGCCACAGAGTTCCGCTGTCGCGGTACGGATTCGCGAGCATGCCGAGATTTGCCGCGGCGCTTCGGCTCGGCCTGGGCGGATCGACAACCCAGAGTGCACAGGCCAGCGCGGCGGTCGCGCACAGGATGGCGGGCAGCGCGAGCGCCCATCCGATGCCGTGGTCGTGTGCGACCGAGGGCAGCGTCAGCGCAGCGCAGGCAATGCCGAGCGGCAGCGACATCTGCCGGATACCCATCGCCAGTCCGCGGCGCTCGGGCGGGAACCATCCGACGACGACGCGTCCGCTCGCGGCATTCGCCGAGGCGGCCGCCATGCCGCCGACCAGCAGGAAGGACGCGGTGGCCGTGAGTGATCCGGACAGGGCCGCGCCGATTCCCGCGGCCGCCGTGGCCGCCATCCCGGCGGCCAGCACTCGGCGTTCGCCGTAGCGATCGGCGAGGGCGCCCCACGCGATCAGCGTCAGCATGACTCCGAGGGTGGGTGCGGCGACGAGGAGTCCGGTACGGGCGAGGCTGAGCCCGTGATTCTCCTGGAGTTCGGGGATCAGGAAGGCGACGCCGTTGACGAAGACCGCCTGTGCGGCCTGGGCGAACATCCCGAGGGTGAGCATCCACCATCTGCGGGCAGTTCCGACGGCGGACGGCGTGTCGAGCGATGCTGTCATGTCATCTCAATATCTAGGATTGAAGTCTCATATATTGGGGAACATGCGGAGTCTATACCTCCCGTCCCGCGGCGTCCCGGCACGGCGGTGCACCCGGGCCGATAGACTCGGTGTCATGCGTCTTGGTCGAGTGGCAAGTCCCGATGGTGTTGCGTTCGTCAGTATCGAGGGGGACGAGGAGTCCCGGATCGCGAAGGAGATCGCCGAGCACCCGTTCGGCACCCCCACTTTCACCGGCCGGAGCTGGCCGCTCGCCGACGTGCGACTGCTGGCACCGATCCTCGCCAGCAAGGTCGTCGCGATCGGAAAGAACTACGCCGCCCACGCCGCCGAAATGGGAGGAGAGGCGCCGGCCGATCCTGTGATCTTCCTCAAGCCCAACACCTCGATCGTGGGCCCCGACGCCGCAATCGTCCTGCCGAAGTCCTCCAATGAAGTTCATTACGAAGGAGAACTCGCGGTCGTCATCGGACGCCCCTGCAAGGACGTGCCCGCTGCCAAGGCTCTCGACGTGGTGCTCGGGTACACGGCCGCCAACGACGTGACGGCCCGCGACCACCAGCGCCACGACGGGCAGTGGACGAGAGCGAAGGGCCACGACACGTTCTGCCCACTCGGGCCGTGGATCGAGACCCGGCTCGACGCCTCCGACGTCGACATCACCACTGAGGTGGACGGAGTGGTGAAGCAGCGGAGCAACACTTCGCTTCTGCTGCACGACATTCCGAAGATCATCGAATGGGTGTCGGCCGTCATGACGCTGCTCCCGGGCGACGTCATCCTCACAGGCACCCCGGAAGGCGTCGGGCCGATCGTGGACGGCCAGAGTGTGAGCGTGACCATCGGTGGCATCGGCACCCTCACCAACCCGGTGACCGCCAAGCGCTGACGGCTCTCGTGTCGACATCGGGAGCGGACTAGCCTGTAGGAGTCCGTTTTCCCAGCGTCGACCCAAGTGAGCCATGACCACAAGCGAAGTTCGCGTCCGTTTCTGCCCGTCGCCCACCGGAACCCCGCATGTGGGGCTCGTCCGAACCGCCCTGTTCAACTGGGCGTTCGCCCGTCATAACGGTGGGTCGTTCGTGTTCCGCATCGAGGACACCGATGCTGCCCGTGACAGCGAGGAGTCGTACCAGGCGATCCTGGACGCGCTGCGCTGGCTCGGACTGAACTGGGACGAGGGCCCGGAGGTCGGGGGACCGTACGAGCCCTACCGTCAGTCCCAGCGACGGGACCTGCATCTGGACGTCGTCGCGAAACTGCTCGCGGCGGGCGAGGCGTACGAGTCGTTCTCGACGCCCGAGGAGGTCGAGGAGCGGCACAAGGCGGCCGGCCGCGATCCCAAGCTCGGCTACGACAACTTCGATCGTGATCTGACACCGGAGCAGAGGCAGGCGTTCCTCGACGAGGGCCGCAAACCCGTGGTCCGGCTCCGGATGCCGGACCACGACCTGACGTGGGACGACCTCGTGCGCGGCGAGACGACGTTCAAGGCCGGAACCGTTCCCGACTTCGCCCTCACCCGCGGCAACGGGATTCCGCTGTACACGTTGGTCAACCCGGTCGACGACGCGTTGATGAAGATCACACACGTCCTGCGCGGCGAGGACCTGCTGTCGTCGACGCCGCGGCAGCTCGCCCTCTACGAGGCGATGCAGCGGATCGGCGTCGCAGATTTCACTCCGAAGTTCGGGCATCTGCCGTTCGTCATGGGTCAGGGCAACAAGAAACTGTCCAAGCGTGATCCCGAGTCGAATCTCTTCATCCATCGCGACCGCGGTTTCGTCCCCGAGGGATTGTTGAATTACCTGGCGCTGCTGGGCTGGGGCATTTCCGACGACCACGACGTGTTCTCGCTGGACGAGATGGTCGCCGCCTTCGATATCTCCAAGGTCAATTCCAATCCGGCCCGGTTCGACCAGAAAAAGGCCGACGCGATCAACGCCGAGCACATCCGGCTGCTCGAGCCCGCTGATTTCGCCGCGCGCCTGCGCGCGTTCCTGACGCTCCACGGCCATCTCGGGGAGACCGTGGACGAGTCCGTCTTCGCGACCGCCGCCGACCTGGTCCAGACGCGCATCGTGGTCCTGTCCGACGCCTGGGAACTGCTGAAGTTCCTGTTCGTCGACGAGGCCGACTTCGCGATAGACCCAGCCGCCGCTGCCAAGAACCTGGGCGCCGACTCCGCACCGGTTCTCGACGCCGCCCTCGCGTCGCTGGACGCAGTCGGGGCATGGGATGCGGCCTCACTGGAAGAGGCCCTCAAGACCGCTCTCGTGGACGAATTGGGCCTCAAGCCACGTAAGGCGTTCGCTCCGGTGCGGGTGGCCGTCACGGGCTCGCACATCAGCCCGCCGCTCTACGAATCGATGGAACTGCTCGGACGCGACGTCTCGCTGTCCCGGCTGCGCTCTGCGCGGGCCGGCATCGCCGGCTAGAACGCCGCTCTCGGGCCGAAAAGGGTGCAAAAACAGCCTCTGACCATGCGATTTGGTAAATCCCGGCAGTAGGCTGGTAATCTCTTCTTCGGCCCGAGGCGGGCCGCAGAGCCCAGAAGCTCAGCGGTTCGAGAACGGCCATTGGGGTATGGTGTAATTGGCAACACAGCGGTTTCTGGTACCGCCATTCTAGGTTCGAGTCCTGGTACCCCAGCGGAAGTTCGGCCGATTTTGACTCCGAACTTCTGGAAGCTATGCTTGCTGAGCTTCCAAAGCAAGAAAAAGTTCCTGGCCCCGTCGTCTAGCGGCCTAGGACGCCGCCCTCTCAAGGCGGTAGCGCGGGTTCGAATCCCGTCGGGGCTACAAATTGAAACACCCTCCAAGAAATTGGAGGGTGTTTCTTTTTATCCGGACGATGTGTCGTTTATCCCGTCTTGCGGCGGAATTCGCGTTTGTGGTCGGCGGGCCCATGGGCCTCGTGCGCCTTGGAATGTCCGTCCTTGTGATCGGTGGACAGTCCGGCCTGATGATTCTTCCGCTCGAGTGCTTCGCGGAATTTCTTTTTCGTGTCCTCGTTACTGGCGTCGGTCATGGTGAACTCCCTCGGGTAGTCGGTTCACTCTGTGAAGCTACGCCGAGGGCACCGAGAATGCTCCCGTTTTTTCTGCGCGGCGTCAGGCGCGGCGGTCGGCCGTCTCCAGGTACGCGGCCGTGGTCCCGCCCACCGGCATCGCGGGCAAGCCGAGCTTGGCATGATCCCAGCTTCTGATGCGCTCGGGAACGATCCGCACGACAACCCGCTTGTGGAGCAGCTGATCGACAGCGGGACGCAGATCGTCGGTGTAGGGCCCGGTGTACCGTTCCCACACGCTGACGCCGACCGCGAACATCGCGTCCGGGTCCTCCACGATCTCCGCCCGGCCCTCGATGGAGATTCCGCGCAGGGTGTCGTACGTCTGGCCGTCCTCGATCAGGACGGTGACGCGGTCGTCACGGCGCAGGTTGACCGCTTTCTGCGATTTCGACTTCGTCTCGAACCACATCTCGCCGTCGATCACGGCGTACCACATGGCGACGAGGTGGGCTCGGCCGTCCGCTGCCACCGTTGCGAGCGTGGCGATCCGGCTCCGATTCACGAATTCGGCGATCTCCGAATCCGTCATCGTGATCTGCGATCGTTGGTTCTTCCCCATCGGCTTCTCCTGTCGCGGTGAACGTCGGTCGTGGTCGATCAGAGCCTCTTGTGCAACGCCTCGGCGGCGGCGAGAAGGTCGGCCGCCCAGCGGGCGCCGGGACGCCTGCCCATCCTGTCGATGGGGCCGGACACCGAAATTGCTGCGATGACAGCGCCGCCGGCATCCCGGACGGGTGCGGCGACACTGGCGACACCGGGTTCCCGCTCGGCGGCGCTCTGTGCCCAGCCGCGCCTGCGGACCTCGAGCAGCACGCGTTCGCCGAACGCCGCGTCGGGAAGAATCGCGCGCTGGGTCTGTGGGTCGGCCCAGGCGAGAAGGACCTTGGCGCCCGAGCCGGCGCTCATCGGCAGTCGTGCCCCGACGAGGACGGTGTCGCGGAGACCTGTGGGCGGCTCCATCGCCGCCACGCAGATGCGCTGAGTGCCTTCCCTGCGGTACAGCTGCACGCTCTCCCCTGTGATCTCGCGCAGCCGCGGAAGGACGAGGGCCGCCGCCGAAACGAGTGGATCGTTAGCCGTTGCAGCGAGTTCGGCGAGGCCGGGACCGGGGCACCACAGCCCGTCGGAGTCGCGGGTCAGGAGGCGGTGGACCTCGAGCCCGACGGCCAGCCGGTGGGCGGTGGCGCGGGGGAGTCCGGTGCGCGAGCACAGTTCAGTGAGGCTGCAGGGCTTCTCGGCCACGGCATGCAGCACGCCCACCGCTTTGTCAAGGACTCCGATGCCGCTATGCTGTCTCATAGGTCGATACCACTTTCTCGCATACTGGGATCATAGCGCACCTTCGTCTCACGTCGAGTGCGTGTCCGGGAAGAGGGTAACGACATCAAGCGCACGGCGGACCGGCCCGAAGCCCGCGGTGCGAGAAGACACACAGAGGTGGAGAAGATGGCGGAGAAAGCACGCACCCTGGCAGAGAAGGTGTGGGAAGACCACGTCGTGGTCCGGGGTGAGGGAGACAACCCCGACCTCATCTACATCGACCTGCATCTCGTTCACGAAGTGACGAGTCCGCAGGCATTCGACGGACTCCGGCTGGCGGGGCGCCCACTGCGCCGACCCGACCTGACGATCGCCACCGAGGATCACAACGTCCCCACCGTCGACATCGACAAGCCGATCGCAGACCCCGTCTCCAAGACTCAGGTGGACACGCTGCGGCGCAACTGTGAGGAATTCGGTGTCCGGCTGCACCCGATGGGAAACATCGACCAGGGCATCGTCCACGTGGTCGGCCCGCAGCTGGGCCTCACCCAGCCCGGCATGACCGTGGTGTGCGGTGACAGCCACACGTCCACCCACGGCGCCTTCGGCGCGCTCGCAATGGGTATCGGCACCAGTGAGGTCGAACACGTCATGGCGACGCAGACGTTGTCGTTGCGTCCTTTCCGGACGATGGCGATCACCGTGGACGGCGAATTGCCCGACGGCGTGACGAGTAAAGATCTCATTTTGGCTGTCATCGCGAAGATCGGAACGGGCGGCGGCCAGGGCTACGTCCTGGAGTACCGCGGCGAAGCGATCCGGAAGATGTCGATGGAAGCGCGGATGACCGTCTGCAACATGTCCATCGAGGCGGGTGCGCGGGCAGGCATGATCGCCCCCGACGAGATCACCTACGAATTCATCAAGGGACGTCCCCATGCGCCGAAGGGCGCCGACTGGGACGCCGCGGTCGAGGCCTGGGAGCAGTTGAAGACCGACGAGGGTGCGGTTTTCGACAACGAGGTCCACATCGACGCGAGTTCCCTGACGCCGTTCGTGACCTGGGGCACCAACCCGGGGCAGGGACTGCCGCTCGGCGAGGCCGTGCCGAATCCTGCCGACATCGTGGACGAGAGCGCGCGTCACGCCGCGGAGAAGGCGTTGACCTACATGGGTCTCGAAGCCGGAACTCCGTTGCGTGAGGTGGCGATCGACACAGTTTTCGTGGGTTCGTGCACCAACGGCCGGATCGAGGATCTGCGCGCCGTGGCCGATGTGTTGCGTGGCCGCCACGTCGCCGACGGGGTCCGGATGCTGATCGTGCCGGGCTCGATGCGTGTTCGCGCGCAGGCCGAAAAGGAGGGTCTCGGCGAGATCTTCACCGCCGCTGGCGCCGAATGGCGGCAGGCGGGGTGCTCGATGTGCCTCGGGATGAACCCGGATCAGCTCGCGCCCGGCGAGCGTTCGGCCTCCACGTCCAACCGCAATTTCGAAGGCCGTCAAGGCAAGGGCGGCCGGACTCACCTGGTTTCGCCGCTGGTCGCCGCCGCGACCGCGGTCCGGGGAACACTGTCCGCGCCGACAGATCTGGCCTAGGACCCAAGGAATTTAGGAGATTTTTCGATGGAATCCTTTAGCACACACAAAGGTATCGGCGTTCCGCTGCGGCGATCCAACGTGGACACGGACCAGATCATTCCGGCGGTCTACCTGAAACGAGTGACCCGCACCGGTTTCGAGGACGGCCTGTTCGCCGCGTGGCGGAACGATCCGAACTTCGTTCTGAACGTCGCCCCATACGACAAGGGCAGTGTTCTCGTGGCCGGGCCCGATTTCGGCACGGGCTCCTCCCGGGAGCACGCCGTGTGGGCGCTATCCGACTTCGGATTTCGGGTCGTGATCGCCTCTCGCTTCGCCGACATCTTCCGCGGCAACGCCGGCAAGGCCGGTCTGCTGGCCGCTCAGGTGGCCCAGTCGGACGTCGAACTGCTCTGGAAACTGCTCGACGAGCAACCCGGTCTCGAATTGATTGTCGACCTCGAGAACAAGACTGTGACGGCCGGAACCACCGTGGTGCCCTTTGCGATTGATGACTACACACGGTGGCGTCTGATCGAGGGCCTGGACGACATCGGATTGACATTACGGCAGGTAGAAGCCATTTCCGAGTTCGAAAAGTCAAGGCCTTCTTGGAAACCTGCGACTCTTCCGGAGCCCACTCCAGCCGACTGAAAGTTGGAATCGGAGCCCTGTCTGCCAGATAATAAGTTCCTGAGAATGGTGCCGCGTTGTATGAGAATTGGCGTGGCACATAGACTCCTGCGGTATTCAGGTTTACCGTAGTTCGTAGTCGGTCCGATGATGGACCATTAGTTCGCGGAGGAATTTCAATGAATAAGGCAGAGCTCATCGATGTTCTGACCGAGAAACTGGGCACGGACAGGCGCACGGCAACGGAAGCTGTCGAGCATGTCGTGGACACGATCGTCCGGGCAGTGCACCGCGGCGACAGCGTGACCATCACCGGTTTCGGTGTCTTCGAGCAGCGTCGTCGCGCGGCACGTGTCGCACGCAACCCGCGCACGGGTGAGACCGTCAAGGTCAAGCCGACGTCTGTGCCGGCGTTCCGTCCGGGCGCTCAGTTCAAGGCGGTTATCGCTGGCGGCCAGAAGCTTCCGGCCACCGGTCCGGCAGTCAAGCGCGGCGCAGCGGCGCCCGCCACCAAGGCTGCTGCCAAGAAGGCTGCTGCCAAGAAGACGGCTGCCAAGAAGACTGCAGCCAAGAAGGCTCCGGCCAAGACCACGGCCGCGAAGAAGACTGCAGCCAAGAAGGCTCCGGCCAAGACCACGGCCGCGAAGAAGACCGTCGCGAAGAAGGTGGCTCCGGCCAAGACCGCAGCCAAGAAGACTGCAGCCAAGAAGGCTCCGGCCAAGACCACGGCAGCCAAGAAGACCGTCGCGAAGAAGGTGGCTCCGGCCAAGACCACGGCCGCGAAGAAGACTGCAGCCAAGAAGGCTCCGGCCAAGACCACGGCAGCCAAGAAGACCGCAGCAAAGAAGGCTCCCGCGAAGCGCGCCAAGTAATACAGCGCACACGGGACTGCCCGAGCACAGACAGGCGCCGACCCTGGGGGTTGGCGCCTGTCCGTGTTTCCCTTGCCTCTCGGTGAACTCCGGCCGGTGGGGCTCAGTCCTTCCGAGTGGGAGGCAGGGGACTGTCGATGTGGTCGGCGGCGATGAGTTTGCCGCCGGACAGCGAGAGCACCCAGGTGCTCGCCTTTCTGTTCCGCGCCGGGGGAAGTGTGATGCCGTCGTTCTCCGCCCACCAGTCGAGCAGATCGGGAATGACGCCTCCCTGACTGCAGATCACCTGAACTCCGCCGAGAGCGGCGATCTTGCGGACCCGCGTGCGGGTGGCCACCGGGTCGGCGGTGTAACTCTCCTCGGACAGCAGCGGATCCAACCGGACGGTCGTGTCCAGCGCGCGCGCCAGTGGCTCGACCGTCTGTGTGCACCGCGTCCGGTCGGCCGACGTGATGTCGGTGGCCCCGAACGCTTCGAGCTGCGGGACGAGCGTCTCAGCCTGGAGTAGGCCGTTCGCATCCAGGGGCCGGGTGGTGTCGTCGCCCTTGTATCGCTTCCGGCTTCCAGCCTTGGCGTGCCGGACCAGGAGCACGGTCGCGGTGTCGGGTGGCTGAGCCGTGAATCGGCGGAGCATCTTGCGATCCATGGGATACGACAGCTGATCGGCCACCTCGGAGACGGGAAGCCACCGCATCTCGTCCACTTCACTGTTGGAGACGAATTCACCGGCGCGGGCTTCTGCCGCCCAGTATTCGACTCGTTTCAATCGGCGATGGCCCGGAATCGGATATGTCAACGCGCCCAGATGCCGGCCGAGGCGCCCGCGAATACCCGTCTCTTCTTCCACCTCACGCAATGCGGCCACCACTGCGGTCTCTCCGGGGTCGAGCTTTCCCTTCGGAAATGACCAGTCCTCGTATTTGGGCCGGTGAATGAGCGCGATCTCGATCTCGTCGGGATTGCGGGGAGACTTTCGCCACAGCACTGCCCCCGCAGCGAAGATATTGGCTTTGACCGGTTTGCCGGGTGAACTGCTCACCGAGTTCCTTCCTTCTGCCGCGGACTCGCCGCGATCAGGATCCGGTGCCCATTCGTTTGCGCATCATGGCCTCCTGGTGGTCGCGAACCTCCTCGCCGTGGGCAGGCGACGGAACCCACCGGCCGTCGGACCCGAGCACCCAGCACCGCGTGACGGGATCGAGCGCGGAATCGACGATCTCGGCTATCTGAGCGGTGAGTCGAGGGTCTTTCACCTGCGCCATGACCTCGACGCGTCGGTCGAGGTTGCGGTGCATCATGTCTGCGCTGCCGATCCAGTATTCGTCGGCGCCGCGGAAATGGAACACCCGGGAATGCTCGAGGAATCGTCCGAGAATCGACCGGACGTGGATGTTCTCACTCAGCCCGGGGACTCCGGGTTTGAGGGCGCAGATGCCACGCACGACGATTTCGACGGGCACACCGGCCCGGGACGCGCGGTAGAGCGAGTCGATCACCTGTTCGTCGACCAAGGCGTTGGCCTTCAGCAGGATTCCGGAGTCCTCGCCCCGCAGTTTGTGCGCGATCTCACCGTCGATCCGCTCGATGATTCCCCGGCGCACACCGTACGGCGCGACGAGCAGGTTGCGGTACTGCGTCTTCCGCGAGTAGCCGGTGAGGGAATTGAACAGGTCGGTGAGGTCTGCGCCGATCTCGGGTGCGGCGGTGAGGAGGCCGATGTCTTCGTACAGCCGGGCGGTCTTCGGGTTGTAGTTGCCGGTACCGATGTGGCAGTAACGCCGGATGGTGGACCCTTCGCGACGGACCACGAGACACGTCTTGCAGTGCGTCTTGAGCCCGACCAGTCCGTACACCACGTGCACACCCGCGTGTTCGAGCTTGCGGGCCCACTTGATGTTCGCCTGCTCGTCGAATCGCGCCTTGATCTCGACCAGTGCCACAACCTGTTTGCCCGCCTCGGCAGCGGTGATCAATGCGTCGACGATGGGGGAGTCGCCCGAAGTGCGGTAGAGCGTCTGCTTGATCGCCAGAACCTGGGGGTCGGCCGCGGCCTGTTCGATGAAGCGCTGGACGCTCGTGGAGAACGAGTCGTACGGGTGGTGGACCAGGACGTCGCCGTCGCGGAGGGTGGAGAAGACGCTCTTGGGTGTTTCTCTCTCGCCGAACGCCGGATGCGTTGCCGGGACGAACGGTGCGTCCTTGAGGGCGGGCCGGTCGACCGCATACACCTGCCAGAGGCACGACAGATCCAGCAGTCCGGGTACCTGGATGACGTCGCCGGGATCGACGTCGAGTTCGCGCAGGAGAAGTTCGAGCATGTGCTCGGTCATGTCGTCCGCGACCTCGAGTCGCACCGGTGAACCGAAGCGGCGGCGGGCCAACTCACGCTCGAGGGCCTGCAGAAGATCCTCGTCGCGGTCTTCTTCGACCTCGAAATCGGCGTTGCGCGTGATCCGGAATGCATGGTGCTCCACGATCTCCATGCCCGGGAACAGCATGTCGAGGTGAGCGGAGATCAGATCTTCCAGGGGCAGGAACGCGTCGATGGAGGAGGGCGTTTCGTCGCGGCGGACGCGGACGAACCGGCCCACGTTGTCCGGAACCTTGACCCTCGCAAAGTGTTCGCCACCGGTCACCGCATCCTTCACCGTCACCGCGAGGTTGAGACTCAGACCGCTGATGTACGGGAACGGGTGGGCGTGGTCGACTGCGAGCGGGGTGAGCACGGGGAAGATCTGGTCCTGGAAATGCACCGACAGGCGCTCGCGGTCGTCGTCGGTGAGATCGTCCCATCCGATGATGGAGATCCCTTCGGCGGCAAGCGCGGGACGAACGGAGTCGAGGAAGACCCGTGCGGCCTTCTCCGAGATCTCCTGAGTCCGGGTTGCGATCAGCGAGAGCTGTTCGCGGGGGGAGAGACCGTCGGCGGACCGCACGGACAGCCCGGTCTCGTCGCGGCGCTTGAGTCCGGCCACGCGGACCATGAAGAACTCGTCGAGATTGGACGCGAAGATGGCGAGGAACTTGGCGCGCTCGAGCAACGGCAGCGACGTGTCCTCGGCGAGGGCGAGAACCCGGGCATTGAAATCGAGCCAACTGAGTTCGCGGTTCAGGTAACGATCTTCGGGGAGTCCGTCGGTCAGCGCGCTCGTGAGGGCACTCGTCGCAGCGGGTGGCGCCATCGGAACGTTCGTGGGATTGGCCGTGACGATGTCGTCGCGGGTTCCGTTCTTTCCGTCGACGTCGGTCTGCTGGTCGAGTGCTTCTCGGTTACTCACCCCACGATCATCCCTCGAGAATTCGGCCGCCGACAATCGATGGGGCAAATTCACACGGCGTGCGCGACCTACTCGTTTCCGCAGCGCGAGGGGGCGGTGTGTTCGAGAGCGTCGAGGGCGGCACGCGTCGCAGGTCCGACGCCGAGAGCCTGCGCGGCATCGAGATCGTCGGCGGTGTCGACGTCGGTTCGCAGACCGGGCCAGTGCCCGTCGAGGGGCCGCGCCCCGGACTCGAGATGCCGCTTCGCCGATCCCGGTCCGAACCGGGGATCGAGCGGAATCTCCGGGTCGCAGGAGAACAGTGCGGCGGTTCCGGTGCCGTGATGATCGACGACGACCGACCTGCCACCGGTTCTCGCTGCGGCGAGTGCTTCACCGAATTCGCCTCCGCGCAGAGACGGAAGGTCGGCCTGCAGTGCGACGACGTCGACTCCGCGCTCGTTGCGGCGGACGTGCTCGGCCGCCGCCGACAGCGCCGCATTGAGGCTGTGCTCGGTGCCGCCCTCGTCCGGCCGATCCTCGGCGGACACGGGTGCGGGGTCGGCGTAGACGTGCGCGCCGACACTGCGCGCGAGCCGCGCCACCGCGGGATCCGGCGTGACCACGGTGACACCGACGACCGTCGCGACGTCGCTGACGACGGCCAGGGTGTCGCGCAGCATCGACAGGACCAGTCCGGTGCGGTCGGCCGTGTCGAAGACGCCCGACAGCCGCGTCTTGGCCGCGTGGAGTTCCTTCACGGCGACGAGTACGTGCGCGCGCGGCGCCACGGATCGGGTCGCTGTGCTCATGCGGATATCTTGCCAGCCCGCGCGGGGCGGTGCTCCGGACGCCCGGTCGCCGCTGAGCAGCGAACGAGTTCGGTAGCGGGGCGGCGCTCGACCTCGGCATCGGCAATACTGTGGGCGACGCATCGGGTAACGAACGACGAGGGGGCTGTGTGAGCAAGGCTGCGGTACTGGGAGCGGGTTCATGGGGGACTGCATTTGCGAAGGTCCTGGCCGACGCCGGGACCGATGTCACCATGTGGGCGCGACGCGCTGAGGTCGCCGAATCGATCGTGTCGCGGCACGAGAACGCGGACTACCTGCCGGGCATCGCCCTGCCTCCGTCGTTGACCGCCACCGACGACGCGCGGGCGGCACTCGACGGCGCCGACATCGTCGTCCTCGCGGTGCCGTCGCAGTCCCTGCGCGACAATCTGCAGGTCTGGAGTCCGATGATCCCCGAGGACGCCACCCTGCTGAGTCTCGCCAAGGGCATCGAAACCGGCACCCTCATGCGGATGAGCCAGGTGATCATCCAGGTCACCGGCGCAGACCCGGGGCGTGTCGCCGTGCTGTCCGGGCCCAATCTGGCCCGGGAGATCGCGATCGGTCAACCGGCGGCGACGGTCGTCGCGTGCACGGATTCGACGCGGGCACTGGAACTGCAGAAGGCCTCGGCCACCGGATACTTCCGTCCGTACACGAATTCGGACGTCATCGGATGTGAGATCGGTGGCGCCTGCAAGAACGTCATCGCCCTCGCCTGCGGTATGGCATCGGGAATCGGTCTGGGAGAGAACACGATTGCGAGCATCATCACTCGCGGTCTCGCCGAGATCATCCGGCTGGGAGTGGCCCTCGGTGCGAAACCTGCCACCCTCGCGGGTCTCGCGGGAGTGGGCGATCTGGTTGCGACGTGCACGTCGCCCCTGTCGCGCAATCGGTCCTTCGGTGAACGCCTCGGTCAGGGTGGTTCGATCGAGAGTGCCCAGGCGGCCACTCACGGTCAGGTCGCCGAGGGTGTGAAATCGTGCTCGTCCGTGCGGGCTCTCGCGGCCAGTTACGACGTCGAGATGCCGCTGACCGATGCCGTGCACCGGGTGTGCCACGAGGGCGTCGTGGTGCAGGACGCGATCGGTCAGCTGCTCGGCCGTCGCACGAAGCCGGAGTGAGCTCGTGAGTGGTGATTCCACCCGCTGCGTCAAAGCCGTTGCCGCAGAAAATGTTCCCGGATCGCCGATGCAGAGGGGGCCGGTTTTCGCAGCGCCGTATCAGCTGAGCGCGGACGAGGGAACCGAGTCCGACACCTACGCGCGTGCCTCCAATCCGGGCTGGCGCGACCTCGAATCGGCGCTGGCGACACTCGAGGGCGCCGCGGGCGCGCTCGTCGTCGGCTCCGGGATGTCGGCGGTCACCGTCGTGCTGAGGAGTCTGCTCACCGCCGGCGACACCGTGGTCGTTCCGTCCGACGGCTACTACCAGGTGCGCGCGTACGCGCGGGAGCGCCTGGAGCCGATGGGCATCACCGTGCACGAACTGAGGACCGCCGAGATGGCCGGCGAGACGGCCGCCGCACTGCTGGCGTCCGCCGAGGGGACGACGGTGGTGGTGGCCGAGACTCCGGCCAACCCCTCGCTCGACGTGGTGGATCTGCGCGCCGTGTCCGAGCAGTGCGCGAGCGCGGGCGCTGTTCTCGTGGTGGACAACACGACCGCAACGCCGCTCGGCCAGCAACCGCTCGAACTCGGAGCCGACGTGGTAGTCGCCAGCGGCACAAAGACTTTGAGCGGTCACAGTGATCTCCTCATGGGGTACATCGCCGCGTCGGACGCCGACTTCCTGGCCGGGATGGAACGCGAGAGGGCCCTGTCGGGCACGGTGCTGGGGCCGTTCGAGACGTGGCTCGCCCACCGGAGTCTCGGGACGGCCGGTCTGCGATTCGAGCGTCAATGCGCCAACGCCCTGGCCCTCGCGGTCCTGCTCGAGTCACACCCGGCGGCCCACCGCGTCCGGTATCCGGGTCTGCCCGGAGATCCTGCGCACGCCGTCGCCGCCGGTCAGATGCGTCGATTCGGCGGGCTGGTGAGCTTCGAGGTGGACTCCGCCGAACAGTTCCACCGACTCGTGGCCGGAAGTGAGCTCCTCGTGCCTGCGACGAGCTTCGGCGGCATCCACACCAGCGCCGACCGCCGGGCCCGGTGGGGCGACCCCGTACCCGACGGGTTCGTGCGGATCTCGTGCGGAATCGAGGACACCGAAGACCTCGTCGCCGATCTCGAGCGAGCGCTGTCCGCGTTGTGAGTGCGGGGCCGCCCACCGTGTCGTGAGGTCGGCGAAGGAAATATGAGGAGAGGTGGGTGCGGTGAGCGTGTCGCGACGACGGTACGGTCTGTGTCGTGAGTAAACCGCGTACCCGGGTAGCCGTCATCTTCGGTGGCCGCAGCAACGAGCATTCCGTGTCCTGTGTGTCGGCCGGAAGCGTCCTGAGGAATCTCGACCCGGAACGGTACGAGGTAGTGCCGATCGGCATCACCACCGAGGGCTCGTGGGTCCTCGGCTCCACCGACCCCGAAACGCTGTCCATCCGCGGCCGGGCACTGCCCAGCGTCGACGCCGACGGGTCCGCACTGGCCCTCACCGCCGACCCGACGCGGTCCGGCGACCTCGTCGCACTCGACGACGGCGAAGCGGGCAAGATCCTGGCCTCGGTCGACGTCGTCTTCCCCGTCCTGCACGGCGCCTACGGCGAGGACGGCACGATCCAGGGCCTGCTCGAACTCGCAGGTGTCCCGTACGTCGGTCCCGGCGTACTCGCCAGCGCCGCCGGTATGGACAAGGAATTCACGAAGAAGCTGCTCGCCGCGGAAGGCCTGCCCATCGGGTTCCAGGTCGTCCTGCGTCCGGGCACCGCCACACTGACCGACGAACAGAAGTCCCGCCTCCACCTCCCGGTGTTCGTGAAGCCGGCCCGCGGCGGATCGTCGATCGGTATCACCCGGGTGGCCGAGTGGGCCGCGCTCGACGACGCCATCGCCCACGCCCGCCTGCACGACCCGAAGGTGATCGTCGAATCGGGGATCGTCGGCCGCGAGGTCGAGTGCGGAGTCCTCGAGTTCCCGGACGGCGACGTGCGGGCCAGCGTCATCGCCGAGATCCGGATGCCGGAAGGCGCAGGCGACGACGAGGCGTTCTACGACTTCGACAGCAAATACCTCGACGACGTGTGCGAGTTCGACGTGCCCGCGAAACTCGACGAAGCGGTCAGCGAAGAGATCCGCGAACTCGCGGTGCGCGCGTTCTCCGCGCTCGACTGCCAGGGTCTCGCGCGGGTCGACTTCTTCGTGACCGAGGACGGCCCGGTCATCAACGAGATCAACACGATGCCGGGATTCACGTCGATCTCGATGTACCCGCGCATGTGGGGTGCGGTTGGTGTCGACTACGGCACCCTCGTCTCGACCCTGGTCGACACAGCCCTCGCGCGCGGCATCGGCCTGCGCTAGAGAAACCGAGGTCCGGCGCTCAGGGATTCGCCACGGGCGCCGGATCGAGCGGCTTCTGCGGCAATGCCTGCGACACCGCGCCGGAAATGTCCTGAAGCGGCGTCGGTCCCACCCCGGTGGGAACCGTGAGTCCGATGTACACGCCGCGGTCGACCGCGAAATAGCTGCTCGCGTCGATTCCGGCGCTCGCACCCGAGATCTCGAACCACTGAACTCCGTCGATCACCTGCAGCGCCGAAGCCTGATCGAACTCCGCGGGACGGTCCAGACCGCAACGCAGGACGAGTGGTTCACCCTCGGCCGGCTGCCACGCGGCAGTCGCCTCGGGTGCGGGCTCGGTGAGTTCGGCGCGCGTGTAGTCGCCCAGCGCGTCGGGGAGGCCCGCCATCAGGGTGGCGCACTCCGCGGAGCCGGATGCGGGCGCGGGCACCGGGCCCAGCGACACCGGTTCCTTCACCGGGTTCCGCCCGGCGAACACCGCCGCGACGACGATGCCGATGACCAGGGCCACGGGAAGCGCCACGGCCGTCGCGATGAGCGCGGGATTGCGCCGCTCCGCGGGGACCGGGTCGGAGTTGCCGGCGGGTGTGCTCTGTTCGGGTTCGAGGTCGGACATGCTCAGTTCTTGTTCGCAGACTTTTCGGGGACGTCGCAGGTGAGGGTGCGGGTGATGCCGGAGACGTGACGGATCTCCTCGACGACGGGAGCGACCTCGTCAGCGGACACCCGCACGATGACGTCATACGGTCCGACCACGTCCTCGGCGGTCCGGACTCCGGTGATCTTCGCGATCTCGGTCGCGATCGCCGCAGCCTTGCCGACTTCGGTCTGGATCAGGATGAACGCTTGCACTCTCGCTCCGGCCCTTCCCTGCTCCGCGCCGCATGATCTCGGTAGAGTCGCGGGTGCTTCGGCGCGCTGATCGGTCACGTGCCGAGAAGTTCCGGCAACAGCTAAAAGGTACCGCAGTCGCACATTCCGTCGACCGGGCCCACAGCCGCTGCACGGGCCACCCGACACTGGAGGCACACCATCACACCGACGGATTCCCCGGACCCGAACCCGCCCCTCACCGTCGCCGACGTCGGCGAGTTCGCCGTGATCGGCCGAGCGGTGGACGGCCGGGTGCAGCCGCCGTCCACGCTGATCGGCCCCGGCGACGACGCTGCCCTCGTCCGGGCGGACGACGGCCGGGTGGCGGTGTCCGCCGACATGCTGGTGCAGGACAGGCATTTTCGGCTCGACTGGTCGTCCCCACGCGATGTGGGCCACAAGGCGGTGGCGCAGAATGCGGCCGACGTCGCGGCGATGGGGGCGCGGCCCACGGCCTTCCTCGTCTCCCTCGGTCTCCCGCCGGACACGTCGATCGACGTGGCGGACGGCATCTCGGCGGCAATCGGGGAAAGCGCCGAGGAACTCGGGGCCGGCGTCGTGGGCGGTGATCTCGTGCAGGCCGGGCAGATCGTGATTTCCGTCACCGTCCTCGGTGATCTGGGTGGTAGGAGCCCGATCCGGCGGTCGGGCGCGCGGCCCGGCGACGTCGTCGCGGTGGCCGGCGAACTCGGCCGGTCGGCGGCCGGTCTCGCGCTGCTGCTCGGCGGGT
This sequence comes from Rhodococcus mengyinensis, assembly GCF_048381435.1. Taxonomy (NCBI): domain Bacteria; kingdom Bacillati; phylum Actinomycetota; class Actinomycetes; order Mycobacteriales; family Nocardiaceae; genus Rhodococcus; species Rhodococcus mengyinensis. The sequence goes on from NZ_JBLWIT010000105.1 coordinate 93,179, forward strand.
CCTCGGATTTCCCGGACCTGCTCGCCGCGCATCGGGTCCCCACCCCGCCGTATTCCGCCGCCTGGGCCGCCGCGGACGGGGGCGCCCACGCAATGACCGACATCTCCGACGGACTCCTCGCCGATCTCGGCCACATCTGTGACGCCTCCGGCGTCGGAATGTCCCTCACCCGATCCGACCTGGCTGTCTCACCCGAACTGGTGGCGGCAGCGAAGGCTCTCGGCGTCGACCACTGGGAATGGGTGCTCACCGGGGGAGAGGACCACGGTTTCGCCGCCACCTTCCCTGCCGGCGTCCCGCTCCCGGCGGGGTGGACCGGGATCGGCGCGGTGCACGACGGGTCCGGCATCTCGGTGGACGGCGAGACCTGGCCGGGGGCCGGCGGCTGGCAGAGTTTCTCGGTATAGGTTGCACGCATGGCTATCTACGCGCTCGGGGACCGCGAACCCGACATCCATCCGGACGCCTACGTCCATCCCGACGCCGTGGTGATCGGGAACGTGACCCTGGCGGCAGGCACCTCGGTGTGGCCGCAGGCCGTGCTCCGCGCCGACTACGGCACCATCACCGTCGGCGCCGACACGAACATCCAGGACGGCACCGTGATCCATTGCACGATGATCGATCCCACCGTCATCGGCTCGGGCTGCGTCGTCGGTCACGCGGCGCACATCGAGGGATCCACGATCGGCGACCACTGCCTGATCGCCTCCGGATCGATCGTTCTCAACGGTTCGGTCATCGGTGCCGGTTCGGTCGTCGGAGCCGGCGCCGTCGTTCCGTTCAAGTTCGAGGTTCCGCCGCGGAGCATGGCGCTCGGCGTCCCCGCGAAGATCCGGCAGGGCTACGAGGTTCCCGAGGGGCACCTCGAGATGAACGTGAAGATGTACGCCGCGAACGCGGCCTACTACCGCGACTCGCTGCGCAGGCTCGACTGATGGCGGCGCCGCTGGCGGACCTCGTCGAGGCCGGATGGGCAGACGCACTCGAACCGGTGTCCGGACGGATCACGGAGATGGGCGAGTTCCTGCGCGCGGAAATCGCCGACGGGCGCGACTACCTTCCCGCCGGAGAGAACGTCCTGAGAGCGTTCACCCACCCATTCTCCGAGGTCAAGGTCCTGATCGTGGGTCAGGACCCGTACCCCACACCCGGTCACGCGGTCGGTCTCAGCTTCTCGGTGGCTCCGGATGTGCGCCCCGTGCCACGCAGCCTCGGCAACATCTTCACCGAATACAGCAAGGACCTCGGCTGCGAGACGCCCACCACCGGGGACCTCACCCCGTGGTCACGTCAGGGAGTGCTTCTGCTGAACAGGGTCCTCACCGTGCAGCCCGGACTCCCGGCCTCGCACCGGAAGAAGGGCTGGGAGGCGGTGACCGAGCAGGCCATTCGCGCTCTCGTGGCGCGCCCCGAACCCCTCGTCGCAATTCTGTGGGGCCGGGACGCGTCCACGTTGAAACCGATGCTCGGCGACGTGCCGACGATCGAATCGGCGCACCCCTCACCGCTGTCCGCGTCGCGCGGATTCTTCGGTTCGCGGCCGTTCAGCCGCGCGAACGAACTCCTCGACGGCCTGGGCGCCGAACCGGTGAACTGGCAGCTGCCGTAAACGGCGAATTCCCCTACTGCACAGACGAGAAGGCGGCACGTTCCTCTACTGCACAGACGAGAAATCGGCACGCCGTTTCTCGACGAAGGCGTCGACGCCCTCGCGTCCCACCGGGCTGTCGGCCGCGGTGGCGATCGACGCGGCCTCCGCGTCGAGTTGCTCGGCGAGCGAGCGATATCGGGAGGCGCGCACGAGCGTCTTGATCCCCGAGTAGGACGGCGTCGGGCCGGCAGCGAGGGTGCGGGCGAGTCGAAGGGCCTCGTCCTGGACGACGTCGTCGCCGACGAGGCGGCTGAGGATGCCCAGGCGGACGGCCTCGTCGCCGCTGAGAACGGCATCGGTGATCAGGATCTCGCGCGCGCGGGCGTCGCCGACGATGCGCGGGAGGGTCCAGGACATGCCGCCGTCCGGGGTGAAGCCGATGGACGGGTAGGCCGGGCGCAGCTTGGTCCCCGGGCCGCCGATGGCGACGTCCGTGAGGCAGACAAGGCTCATGCCGGCGCCCGCCGCCCACCCGTGAACACCGGCGATCACCGGAACGGTCACGGCGTCGAGCGCACGAACGAATTCGTGGAACACGCGCGCCACCTCGGCGACGTATTCGCTTCGCACCGGTGCGGACGCGAAGGCGTGGACGTTGCCGCCCGCACAGAAGTTCGGGCCCTCCCCGACGAGAAGGACGCTGCCGATTCGGTCACCGACCGCTTCGAGTGCCCGGGCGCCCTGCACCATGCCCTCGCCGTCCAGTGAGGTGCCGTTCTCCGCCGTCGCGATCGTGATGCGCAGGACGCCGTCTTCGAGCTGTACTTTGCTGAGTCCATCGAGAGAAGTCACCGTTGCACCTTACGTTGGGCCCCTGCCGGTGCCCGACGTGCCCCGATGCGCTGCGACGATGCCGAATCGGACGGATGTGGCGACACAAAAAACTGCGCCCCCGACACCGAAGTGTCGGGGGCGCAGTGACATCGCACGCAGCGTCGGGTCAGCCCCGAGCAACCTTTCCAGCCTTCAGGCAGGAGGTGCAGACGTTGACCTTCCGGGTGTTTCCGGGGGCAACCTCGGCACGAACAGTCTGAATGTTCGGGTTCCAGCGACGGTTGGTACGCCGGTGCGAGTGCGAGACCGACTTACCGAAGCCGGGCCCCTTGGCGCATACGTCGCAGACGGCAGCCATAGTCGCGAACTCCTTCAAGATAGTGAACTGTGAAATTTGCTGGCCTCGTGGAGACAGGGCACAGCAAGCGCGCCCTGTACGAGGCAACCGTGCAAGAGTAGCCGCTCGAGTGCGGATTGGCCAAACCCGGTCCCGAAGGGCTCGGACCGCGGGCCCGATCATCGTCCCCCGACTAGTCTGACGGCACCTTCCCATTCCCTGGCCGGAGAGGACGACAGTGGCCCCTGAGCTCCCGATGGACGGGCGAGTCCTCGAATCGTGGGCGCGGACCGCCGTCGCGGGTCTGGAAAAGCGGTGCGAGGAGATCAACAGCCTCAACGTCTTTCCGATCCCGGACTCCGACACGGGTACCAATCTGCTGTTCACGATGCGTGCGGCGCTGGGTGCGATCGACGAGTACGCGGGCAGCGGCACCAAGGACGTCCGGCAGGTGGCCATCGCCCTGGCTCGGGGCGCGGTCGCCGGCGCGCGCGGGAACTCCGGCGTGATCCTGTCCCAGGTGCTGCGAGGGATTGCGGAAGCAGCCGTCACCCCCGCCGTCGACACAAGGACGGTCCGGACCGGGCTGCTGATGGCCACCAACCTGGTGACGGACGCGGTGAGCTACCTGGTGGAGGGGACCATCGTCACCGTGTTGCGCTGTGCCGCCGACGCCGCGGCGGAGTTTCCGGACGAGGCGCCGATCGCGGTCACGGCCCGCGCAGCCGCGGACGCGGCGGCGTCCGCGCTCACCAGGACGCCGTCGCAACTCGAGGTGCTCGGCACCGCAGGCGTCGTCGATGCGGGAGGACTCGGCCTCGTCGTGATCCTCGACGCTCTCGTCACAGCGGTGACGGGGGCACCGCCCGATCGCGCACCGATCGCGCTCCACGTTCCGCGCCGCACCCCGTCCACGCATCGCGCAGAGCTCGTCCCTGTTTCCGCGCCGCCCGCGTCGCAGGGCCCGCACGCGCATCCGGGACCCGGACCCGAATGCGACGAGGGTTCGGATCAGGACTTCGAGGTGATGTACCTGGTCGCGGAGTCCGACGAGGACCGCATCGCGGAGTTGCGCACCACGCTGAACGCCCTCGGGGACTCGATCGTGATTGTCGGCGACGGCCGCGGAGGCTGGTCGGTCCACGTGCACTGCACGGACGCGGGCGCAGCAGTGGAGGCCGGCCTCTCGGCGGGACGCATCCACGGAATCCGGGTCAGCAGCTTCCTCGTGGATGCGCGGGACCAGGGGTTGCTCTTTCCCCCGGTCCGGACCCGGCCGGATCAGGGGGAGCGGGGAATCGTCGCCGTCGTGGCCGGCGACGGCGCCGCCGAACTGTTCGCCAGCGAAGGCGCGACAGTCCTCCGATGCGACGACGCCCCCGTCACCCGGGCCCAGCTCCTCGGCATCATCAGGCAGATGGGACGCACCGAGGTGCTCGTCCTCCCCAACGGTGCGCTGACGGCCCAGGAACTCGTCGCGGTCAGTGCCGCGGCAAGGGACGCCCGGCACGAAGTCCTGCTGCTCGCGACGTCCGCGATGGTGCAGGGACTCGCGTCCCTGGCGGTGCACGACCCCGAGCGTGAGGCGGTGGACGACGCCTTCGCGATGTCGGAGGCCGCCGCAGCGACCCGCTGGGGATCGCTGCGCATCGCCAGGGAACGGGCCCTCACCTATGTGGGCACGTGCGAACCGGGAGACGGCATCGGACTGATGGGTCACGAGGTGATCGTCATCGAACCGGACGCGGTCGCGGCCGGACGGCGACTCGTCGACCTCGTCCTCGGCGCGGGTGGCGAACTGGTGACGCTCCTGATGGGGTCGGAGGCGCCGGACGGGTTGGACACGGAACTGGCCGATCACATCTCGCAGCGGCACCCCGGCGTCGAGGTGATGATCTACCACGGTGGACAACCTGGAGATCTGTTGCAACTCGGGGTGGAATGAGGAATTCGATGGCCACATTGTCCGACCGGCTCGATCATCTGCTGGGAAAGAAGACCGCCGACGCGCTCGAGGAGGCGTTCGACATCCGCACGGTCGAGGACCTGCTGCGGCACTACCCGCACCGGTACGCCTCGCAGGGCCGTGAGCTCGCGGAGAAGGACCCGCCGGAGGGCGAGCACATCACGATCATCGCCCGGGTCACGTCCGCGGCCGTCGTGAAGATGAAGAACCGGCCGGGCAGCATGCTCAAGGTGGTCCTGTCCACCGACACCCAGAACGTGGACGTCACCTTCTTCAGCCCGCAGAAGGTCAAGCACGTGATCAAGCCCGGTGTGCGCGCGATGTTCTCGGGAACGGTCAAGTACTTCCGCCAGAAGTGGAGCCTCACCCACCCGAGCTACCTCATCCTCCCCGAGCCGCGGGCCGGCAGCGAGGACCCCGTCGTGAACGTCGGCCGGATCCGCGGTGCCGGGGATCTCGCGGGAATCGCCCGGGCGTCGCAGGAAGCCGGTGCCGGGGTCGACATGTCCGTGTTCGACCGGGCGCTGATCCCGCTCTATCCGGCCACCCGGGACGTCGAGAGCTGGACGATCATGAAATGCGTCCGCCAGATCCTGGACCAGCTCGATCACGTCGACGACCCCCTGCCGGAGAACATCCGGGCCGAACGCGAGCTGATCGGCCTCGACCAAGCCCTCCGGTCGGTCCACCTGCCCGACACGCGTGAAGACGTGGAGAACGCCCACGACCGTCTCCGGTTCGACGAGGCGACGGCGCTGCAGCTGGTTCTCGCCCGTCGCCGCCACGACAACGCCGAGCGAGTCGCGCCCGAGTGCCTGCCGGTGCCCGGCGGGATCGCCGACATATTCGAGAAGATGCTTCCCTTCCAGCTCACCGAGGGTCAGCACACGGTCGCCGACGAGATCTCCGCCGATTTGGCGCAGCCGCACCCGATGAGCAGGCTGCTGCAGGGGGAGGTGGGTTCCGGTAAGACGATCGTGGCCCTGCGCGCCATGCTCCAGGTGGTCGACGCCGGCTACCAGTGCGCCCTGCTCGCCCCGACCGAGGTGCTCGCGACGCAGCACGCCCGGTCGCTGCGGGCGATGCTCGGCTCCCTCGCGACCGCCGGGGAACTCGGGGCGCACGAGAAGGCCACACGGGTGGCGCTGCTGACGGGGTCGATGCCGGTCGCCGCCAAACGCACGGCTCTGAACGAGGCGATCACCGGCGACGCGGGGATCGTCATCGGCACCCACGCCCTCATCCAGGACAACGTCGAGTTCTTCAACCTCGGGATGGTGGTGGTCGACGAGCAGCACCGGTTCGGTGTCGAGCAGCGCGACCGGCTGCGGTCGCGGGCGCGCGAGGGTCTGAGCCCTCACCTGCTGGTGATGACGGCGACGCCGATTCCCCGCACCATCGCGATGACGGTGCTCGGCGATCTGGAGGTGTCGACGCTGCGGCAGCTGCCGAAGGGCAGGTCGCCGATCAAGAGCAGTGTGGTACCCGCGTCCCAGAAGCCGCAGTGGGTCGCGCGCGCGTGGGAACGGATCCGCGAGGACGTGGCCGAGGGGAGGCAGGCGTACGTCGTGTGCTCGCGCATCGGCGACGGCGAGAAGGGCGACGGCGAGGACGCGTTCGACGAGAAGGCACCCGAGACGAAGTCTGCCGTCGAGGTGTTCGAGGAGTTGAGCGGCAGCATCATGCCGGACCTGCGGGTGGGTCTGCTGCACGGCCGGCTTCCCGCGGACGAGAAGGACGCGGTGATGCGCGACTTCACGGCCGGCGACATCGACGTCCTGGTGTGCACCACGGTCGTCGAGGTCGGCGTCGACGTCCCGAACGCGACGATCATGGTGATCGTCGACGCGGACCGTTTCGGTGTGAGTCAGCTCCACCAGCTGCGCGGACGCGTCGGCCGTGGCAAACACCAGGGCCTGTGCATTCTCGTCACCGAGATGAATCCGGGCGGTCCCGCCTACGAGCGATTGTCGAACGTGGCGTCGACCAACGACGGTTTCGAACTTGCGCAACTCGACCTCGCCACCCGCCGCGAGGGCGACATTCTCGGTGCGGCGCAGTCGGGAACGACGTCCACGTTGCGGCTGTTGTCGCTGCTCGGCCACGAGGACGTCATCGCTGCGGCGTCCGAGTTCGCGCGTTCGGTCATCGCGGACGATCCGCGCCTCGAAAACCATCCCGGGCTGTCGGCGATGGTGACCTCGGCGCTCGACGCGGACCGCATCGAATATCTGGAGAAAACGTGAGAACTTACTTCGCTTCACGTAAATCTTCGCTCGTCTGTTTCGGGTCTGTTGCAGAATTCGCACACGTCAGGGGGGTCTTTGTGAAGTTTGTGTAGGATCCTGAAATGTGGGATGCCACTTCTCCGCGGCCGTCCGCGGCGGGGTAGTTTGCTCCAATGTTCTCCAAAGTCCTGGTCGCCAACCGTGGCGAAATTGCGATCCGCGCTTTCCGTGCCGCCTACGAACTAGGTGCTGGAACGGTTGCGGTGTTCCCGTACGAGGATCGGAACTCGATCCACCGTCTGAAGGCTGATGAGAGTTATCAGATCGGCGAGGAGGGACACCCGGTTCGGGCGTACCTCTCCGTCGACGAGATCGTCTCCGCGGCCAAGCAGGCAGGCGCCGACGCCATCTACCCCGGCTACGGCTTCCTTTCCGAGAACCCGGATCTCGCCGCCGCGTGCGCCGAGGCGGGCATCACGTTCGTGGGTCCCTCCGCCGAGGTGCTCGAGCTCACCGGCAACAAGGCGCGTGCGATCGCCGCGGCGAAGGCCGCCGGTCTGCCGGTGCTGGCGTCGTCGGAGCCGTCCGCCGATGTGGACGAGCTGCTGGCCGCGGCCGAGACCATGCAGTTCCCGCTGTTCGTGAAGGCCGTTGCCGGCGGCGGTGGCCGCGGCATGCGCCGCGTCGCCGAGCGGGCTCAGCTCAAGGAGTCCATCGAGGCCGCCGCGCGTGAGGCCGAGTCGGCCTTCGGCGACCCGACGGTGTTCCTCGAGCAGGCCGTCGTCGACCCGCGTCACATCGAGGTCCAGATCCTGGCCGACGGTCAGGGCAACGTCATCCACCTGTTCGAGCGGGACTGCTCGCTGCAGCGCCGTCACCAGAAGGTGATCGAGCTCGCGCCTGCCCCGAACCTGTCGGAAGAGCTGCGGGCGAAGATCTGCGCGGACGCGGTGGCGTTCGCGAAGGAGATCAACTACTCCTGTGCGGGCACCGTCGAATTCCTCCTCGACACCCGCGGCAACCACGTCTTCATCGAGATGAACCCCCGCATCCAGGTCGAGCACACCGTCACCGAAGAGGTCACGGACGTCGACCTCGTGCAGTCGCAGTTGCGGATCGCGTCGGGGGAGACCCTCGCGGACCTGGGCCTGAGCCAGGACAAGATCACGCTGCGCGGCGCGGCGCTGCAGTGCCGCATCACCACCGAGGACCCCGCCAACGGATTCCGCCCGGACACCGGTCGGATCACCGGCTACCGCACCCCGGGTGGTGCCGGTATCCGCCTCGACGGCGGAACGTCGGTCGGGGCAGAGGTCTCCGCGTACTTCGATTCGATGCTCGTCAAGCTCACCTGCCGCGGCCGCGACTTCGAAACCGCCGTCGCCCGGGCCCGCCGCGCGGTCACCGAGTTCCGCATCCGCGGTGTGTCGACGAACATCCCGTTCCTGCAGGCGGTGCTCGACGACCCCGATTTCAAAGCCGGCCGGGTCACCACGTCCTTCATCGAGGAGCGCCCCCAGCTGCTCACGCTGCGCAGCTCCGCCGACCGTGGCACCAAGATCCTCACCTACCTCGCCGACGTGACGGTCAACAAGCCGCACGGCGAGCGGCCGTCGGCGGTATACCCGCGCGACAAGCTGCCCCAGATCGACCTGTCCACCCCGCCGCCGGACGGCAGCCGTCAGAAGCTGCTCGCCCTCGGGCCGGAGGGATTCGCCAAGGCACTGCGGGAGCAGAAGGCCCTCGCCGTCACCGAGACCACGTTCCGTGACGCACACCAGTCGCTGCTCGCGACCCGCGTGCGGACCAGCGGTCTGCTCGACGTCGCCGGGCACGTCGCCCGGCTGACCCCCGAGCTGCTGTCCATCGAGGCGTGGGGCGGTGCGACCTACGACGTGGCGCTGCGGTTCCTGCACGAGGACCCCTGGTACCGGCTGGCCGCTCTGCGCGAGGCCGTGCCGAACATCTGTTTGCAGATGCTGCTGCGCGGACGGAACACCGTCGGCTACACCCCGTACCCGGAGAAGGTGACGCGGGCGTTCGTCGAGGAGGCCACCAACAGCGGCATCGACATCTTCCGCATCTTCGACGCCCTCAACAACGTCGACCAGATGCGGCCGGCCATCGACGCCGTCCGCGAGACCGGCACCGCACTCGCCGAGGTCGCCCTGTCCTACACCGGCGACCTGTCGAACCCGAACGAGAAGCTGTACACCCTCGACTACTACCTGCGCCTGGCGGAGGAGATCGTCGAGGCCGGTGCGCACATCATCGCGATCAAGGACATGGCCGGACTGCTCCGCGCCCCCGCCGCCACCACCCTGGTGACGGCGCTACGCAAGAACTTCGACCTCCCCGTGCACGTGCACACCCACGACACCCCGGGTGGTCAGCTCGCGACGTACCTGGCCGCATGGCAGGCAGGCGCGGATGCGGTCGACGGTGCCTCGGCCGCGATGGCGGGCACCACCAGCCAGCCTGCGTTGTCGGCGATCGTGGCCGCGGCCGCGCACTCCGAGCACGACACCGGCCTGGACCTGCAGGCCGTGTGCGACCTCGAGCCGTACTGGGAGGCGCTGCGCAAGGTGTACAAGCCGTTCGAGTCCGGGCTGCCTGCCCCGACCGGACGTGTCTACACGCACGAGATCCCCGGCGGTCAGCTGTCGAACCTGCGCACCCAGGCCGTGGCGCTCGGTCTCGGTGACAAGTTCGAGGAGGTCGAGGCCAAGTACGCGGCCGCCGACCGGATGCTCGGCCGCCTGGTCAAGGTCACCCCGTCGTCGAAGGTGGTCGGCGACCTCGCCCTGCACCTCGTCGGATCCGGAGCGTCCACCGAGGAATTCAAGGAGAACCCGGCGAAGTTCGACATCCCCGATTCGGTGGTCGGGTTCCTGCGCGGCGAACTGGGCACCCCGCCCGGCGGCTGGCCCGAACCGTTCCGCACCCGGGCCCTCGAAGGTCGCGGAGCCGCCAAGCCCGAGGTGGCTCTGTCCGCGGACGACGAGAAGGCACTCTCCGGCACGTCCGCGGAACGACGGGCGACGCTCAACCGGTTGCTGTTCCCCGGCCCGACGAAGGAATTCCTCGAGCACCGGGACAAGTACGGCGACACGTCGCAGCTCTCGGCGAACCAGTTCTTCTACGGCCTGCGTCGCGGCGACGAGCACCGGGTCCGCCTCGCACAGGGTGTCGAGCTGATCATCGGGCTCGAGGCCATCTCCGAACCCGACGAGCGGGGATACCGCACCGTCATGTGCATCCTCAACGGGCAGCTGCGTCCGGTGTCGGTGCGTGACCGGTCCATCTCCAGTGAGCTCCCGGCCGCGGAGAAGGCCGACAAGAACAACCCCGGCCACGTGCCGGCGCCGTTCGCCGGTGTGGTGACCCTCGCCGTGACCGAGGGTCAGCACATCGCCGCCGGCGACACGATCGCGACCATCGAGGCCATGAAGATGGAAGCGGCCATCACCGCCCCGCGAAGTGGCACGGTCTCCCGGCTGGCCATCGGATCGGTCCAGCAGGTGGAGGGCGGCGACCTCCTCGCCGTCGTGTCGACAGGGGAGTCCGCGAGCGAGTGACTCGGATCATCGCGGGACTCGCGGGCGGTCGACGCCTGCGGGTCCCGCCGAGCGGGACCCGGCCCACCTCGGACCGGGTCCGCGAGGCATTGTTCAGCGCACTGCACAGCCGGATGGACCTCGAAGGCGCGTCCGTCCTCGACCTCTACGCGGGGTCGGGGGCGCTCGGCCTGGAGGCGCTCTCCCGGGGTGCGGACCGCGTCGTCCTCGTCGAGTCCGACTCGAAAGCGGCGGGCATCATCAAGCACAACGTGACGACGGTCGGTCTGCCGGGCGCGGAAGTGCGCGGGGCTCCGGTGGCCGCGGTGCTCGCGGGCACCGCCGACCGGCCGTACGACCTGGTGATGGCGGATCCGCCGTACGCCGTCGACGACGAGGCGGTACAGACGGTGCTCGGCCACCTCCGGGTCAACGGCTGGGTCGGCGACGGTTCGATCGTGGTGCTCGAGAGGTCGTCGAGGTCACCCGAGACGGCGTGGCCCGAGGGCTTCGCGCCCGTCAAAGCGAAGAAGTACGGCGAGGCGAGAATCGAATTGGCGACCTGCTACGGTCTGGACTCATGACTGGCGCTGTCTGCCCCGGATCCTTCGACCCCGTGACCAATGGCCACCTTGACGTGATCGGCAGAGCTGCCGCGCAGTTCGACGAGGTCATCGTGACGGTCATGGTCAACAAGAGCAAGCGTGGCCTGTTCACCGTCGAGGAGCGCATCGAGATGCTCGAAGACTCGACCAGTGAGCTGCCCAACGTGCGGGTGTCCTCGTGGCACGGCCTGCTGGTGGATTACGCCAAGCAGCAAGGGATCACAGCGATCGTCAAGGGCCTGCGCGGCGCCAACGACTTCGACTACGAGCTGCAGATGGCGCAGATGAACCAGAAGCTCAGTGGCGTCGACACCCTCTTCATCCCGACCAACCCCACCTACAGCTACCTGTCGAGTTCGCTCGTGAAGGAAGTGGCCACGTTCGGCGGCGACGTCTCCGACATGCTGCCCGAGAAGGTGCACGCCCGTCTTCTCGCGAGGATCGCCGAGCGCGCCGCCGAGAGCAGCTGATACCCGACACACCGGCTGCCACGACACACCCGCGGCGTCCGGTCGGGCAGACTTGCACGAAGAAGGCTGCGCCGACCTGCTGAGGGTCATGGATGATTGGGGTTGCTTGTGTACCGGGTATTCGAGGCGCTCGACGAACTTGTCGCGATTGTCGAAGAGGCACGCGGCGTACCGATGACCGCCGGCTGCGTGGTTCCGCGCGGCGACGTCCTCGAACTGCTCGACGACGTGCGCGATGCCATTCCCGGTGAACTCGACGACGCCCAGGACGTCCTGGACCACAAGGACAAACTGGTGGGGGACGCGCGGTCCAACGCGGAGAAGACCATCTCCAGCGCCAACGCCGAGGCGAACTCCACCATCGAGAACGCGCGAGACGACGCCGACCGCATTCTGGCGGACGCGAAGGCGCAGGCCGACCGGATGGTCGCCGAGGCCCGCGCGCACGCCGAGCAATTGGTCACCGACGCGCGCGCCGAGGCCGAGTCGTCCGTCGCGGAAGGCCAGCGCGAATACGACGCACTGACGGGTCGTGCGCGGTCCGAAGCCGATCGCATGATCGAGTCGGGCAAGGCGTCCTACGAGAGGTCCGTCGCGGAGGGCACGGCCGAGCAGGCGCGCCTCGTCTCGCAGACGGAGGTCGTCCAGGCGGCGCACGCCGAGTCGGCCCGGGTGATCGACTCCGCGCACGCCGAATCGGATCGTCTCCGCTCGGACTGCGATCTGTACGTCGACACGAAGCTCGCGGAATTCGAGGACTTCCTGAACGGCACCGTCCGGTCCGTGGGCCGGGGACGTCAGCAGTTGCGGACCGGTTCAGGTGTCCCCGATTACGCCTCGGACTACGACGTCGACGACCGCCGGGCCGAGCGTCGCCGCTGAGCCACCGCCCGGCCGGCGCCCTCGACCGAATTTGGCTCCACCGCGCAGATTGCGTATCGTGGAGTGGTTGCCCTTTGTCGTTTCCCTTTTCTCGAAAGTGAAGTTTGTTGTCATCCCATCGCCACAGCTCATCGCGTTCCCGACGGGACGCGGACTTCGTGCTGGACACGGTCAAACTCGGCCGTCGTCCCGGTTCGATGCGCACCGTGGAACGGGTGGTGACGGCGCCACAGCGCATCGGTCTCGACCTGATCGCCATCGAGGAAGGATCGGAGATCGATCTCGATCTCCGGTTGGAGGCCGTATCCGAGGGGGTTCTGGTCACCGGTTCGTTGCGAGCCGACACCGTGGGGGAGTGCTCGAGATGTCTCGAGCCGTTCTCGGACACGGTGGACCTGACTCTCACGGAGCTGTTCGCTTACCCGGACAGCGCCACGGAAGAGACCACGGAGGAGGGGGAGGTCTATCACGTCGTCGACGACGAGATCGACCTCGAACCCGTCGTGATCGACGCCGTCGGCCTCGCACTGCCGTTGCAGCCGCTCTGCAGTGACGACTGCCAAGGATTGTGCCCAGAATGTGGCGTTCGCCTGGCGATTGCCGAATCTGGCCATGGGCATGACATACTTGATCCTCGCTGGGCTGGTCTTGCAGCCAAATTTGGCGTGGAATCAGAACCCAGCAAGAATCTTGTGAACACCGAAGCCGAGGAGAAGTAGAAGTGGCTGTCCCCAAGCGCAGAATGTCGCGATCCAACACGAGGTCGCGTCGCAGCCAGTGGAAGACCACTGTGCCTACCCTCGTCACCTGCCCCAACCGTGGCTGCGGCGAGAAGACGCTGCCCCACGTCGCGTGCCCGTCGTGTGGCACATACAAGGGCCGCCAGGTCACTGCCGCCGTCTAGTTCTCCGCGGAGAGGCGTTGTGACGAGCGACATCAGTAATACACCCGCCGGCGGCGAGGAGGATCATGCTTCCCTCCTCGCCGCCCTCGGCGTAGAAATCGAGCCTTCACTGCTCACCCTGGCGTTGACGCACCGCTCGTATGCGTACGAGAACGGTGGTCTGCCCACCAACGAGCGTCTCGAATTCCTCGGTGACTCCGTGCTCGGAGTCACCGTCACCGAGAAGCTGTACCTTGCGCATCCGGACAAGTCCGAGGGCGACCTCGCGAAGATCCGGGCGAGCATCGTCAACATGCACGCGCTCGCGGAGGTGGCCCGCACACTCGGTGAGGGCGGCCTCGGTGCCCATCTTCTGCTCGGTAAGGGCGAGGAGATGACCGGTGGCCGTGACAAGCCGAGCATCCTGGCGGACGGCATGGAGTCGATTCTCGGCGCCATCCACCTCGAGCACGGCATCGACACGGCGCGACGCGTCGTACTCGACCTCTTCAGCGACCTTCTCCAGCGAGCCCCTCGCCTCGGCGCGGGTCTGGACTGGAAGACGAGTCTGCAGGAGTTGACGGCGGAGCGTGGCGTCGGTGTCCCGGCGTACGAGATCACCGCGACCGGCCCGGACCACGACAAGGAATTCACCGCCACCGTGATCGTCGGCGGCAAGCCCCTCGGCGTCGGTATCGGCCGCTCCAAGAAAGAGGCCGAGCAGAAGGCTGCGAGCACGGCGTGGAATGCGTTGTCCGACGCAGGCCCCGACGTAGCGGCCGACGACGTCAGTGCCTGAACTACCCGAAGTCGAGGTGGTCCGGCGCGGACTCGAACGCCACATCGTGGGGGCGTCGATCGATTCCGTCGACATCCTGCACCCACGTGCGATCAGGCGTCATCTGCCCGGCGCCGCCGACCTCGCCGGACAGCTCACCGGCGAACGTATCGCGAGCGCCGACCGTCGTGGAAAGTATCTGTGGCTGGTCCTCGAACCCAGCACGGTCGCTCTCGTGGTGCATCTCGGCATGAGTGGTCAAATGCTCGTGCAGCCACCGGAATTGCCGACCGAGAAGCATTTGCGGATCCGGGCCCGGCTCGATTCCGGTCTCGACCTCCGGTTCGTCGACCAGCGGACGTTCGGGGGCTGGGCGCTGGCGCCGCTCGTCGACGTCGACGGCTCGCTCGTGCCGGACTCGGTGGCGCACATCGCCCGTGACCCACTGGATCCGCGTTTCGACCTCGCGGCCACCGTGAAGGTCGTGCGCGGCAAGCACACCGAGATCAAACGTGCGCTTCTGGACCAGACCGTCGTCTCCGGCATCGGCAACATCTATGCGGACGAGGCGCTGTGGCGCGTACAGATCCACGGAAATCGGCTCACCGACAGGCTGAGTGGTCCCAAGGTCCGTGAAGTGCTCACGGCCGCCCAGGAGGTCATGCGTGAGGCGCTCACCCAGGGCGGCACGTCCTTCGACGCGCTCTACGTGAACGTCAACGGCGAGTCGGGCTATTTCGACCGTTCGCTGTCCGCCTACGGTCAGGAGGATCGCCCGTGCCCGCGGTGCGGCACCGCGATCAGGCGAGAGAAATTCATGAACCGCTCGTCGTTCAGTTGCCCGAAGTGCCAGCCGGCACCACGGAGAAGCCCGGCGAAATCGTCTGTGTGAGTTCGGCGGTCGCGGGCTCCTCGGAGAGCTGACCGTCGGTGTCGTGGCGCGGTGTCGCCTTGGCGTCGAAGTAGTCGCCGCCCTTGCGTTTCACGTCGTCGGTGCCCCACTCGCGGTGGCGGGGGACCGGTGCCATTCTCGGAATGTGCTTGCGACAGTGGATGTATGCCTCCTCGACGTCCACGACCACCCAGCGTTCCGGGATCCGGCCGTTCGTGTGGTCCGCAGGCAGATCTGCGATCTCGGAGCGCAGGACCGGGTCTTCGACGATCCGGGCCGAGCCGTTCACGTGCAGTCCGATGAGGTCCTGCACGAAGTCCACGAGAATGATTCCGACGTGCGGGTTTTCCCGGATGTTGCCGAGGCTCGCCATGACGCCGTTGCCGCGGTACTCCGGATACGCGAGGGTCTTCGAGTCGATGACGTGCATGAATCCCGGTGTCCCGGCGCGCAGACTGTTGTCGCATTCGCCGGACGCGTCGGCGGTGGCGATGAAGGCGATCTCCTGGCGGCCGACGAACTCGATCATCGTCGGATTGAGATGGTCCAGCATCTGATCCGAGTAGAACTTGGCGGCACGATCCTCGGTGCCGTACTCGGACTGAAGCCCGCGCTCTCCCGCACTACCGATCTGGCCCATCTGCATTCCCCGCTACGTCTCGGCGTCATTGGTCGGTTCACCCTACGGCCCACCGGTTCCCTGTGCTGAGAATCCTCGTTCACAATTGTGTGGAAACCACTGCCGCCCACCCACCTACCTGGCGTTGCGTCGATCGGTGGCAGGATTGACCCATGGCAGAACAGACTTCCGACACGACGGCGCCCACCTCACTGTGGGTCGAGCGGACGGGCACCCGGCGATACACGGGCCGCAGCTCGCGCGGCGCCGAGGTCCTGATCGGCTCCGAGGGCGTGGAGGGCGTGTTCACCCCCGGGGAACTCCTGAAGATCGCACTCGCCGCGTGCAGTGGAATGAGCTCGGACTTCCCGCTGTCGCGGCGGCTGGGCGACAACTACGACGCAACCATCCGGGTGTCCGGTGCCGCCGACCGGGAGAACGAGGTGTACTCGCAGCTGGACGAGGTGCTGGAGCTGGACCTCAGCGAGCTCGACGCCGACGCGCAGGAGCGTCTGGTGGCGCTCGTGGAACGGTCGGTCGACAAGGTCTGCACGGTCGGGCGGACGCTGAAGGCCGGGACGAAAGTGACGTTGACCGTCCAGAGGGAAGCATGATGCGTCGTGAGCTGGCCGCACTCGCGGGCGGGACGGCGCTCTGCGCGGGTCTGCTCGTGGTCGCGCCCGCGGCCGCCGGGCCCGCGTTCTCGCCCCCCGGCGGTGCGTGCACCCCGTGGTCGGTGTCGGAGGTGACGTCCGGGGCGGGTGTTCTGGAGAACCTGGCCTTCGACGGCGCGGGCACCATGCTGGTGTCGCGGACAGGCCTGGTGGGCGGCGGAGCCCTCGACGGGGTCGCCCCCGACGGCACTGTCACCCCGGTCGTGCCCGAGGTCGAGTCGCCCGGTGGAATCGCCGTGGACGGCGCCGACGCGTACTTCGCCACGGGGAACTCCTTCGCCGCCGGGGTCACCGGCTCGGCGAGCGGCACGGTCGACGTCGTGAACCTCGACACGGGTGACACACGCACCGTGGCCGAGGGACTGGTCATGCCGAACGGGCTGGTCCGGCTGGGCAACGGAGACATCCTTACCACCCGGAATCTGGGCTCCGGGGCGGGACTGACGCGCGTCCCCGCGGCGGATCCCCACACACCGGAGGTCGTCCGCACCGATCTCGGCACCGTCGACGGTCTCTCCGCGCACGACGGCAACGTCTACACGGTGACGACGTTCGACACGACCACCACGCTGCGCATCCTCCGCGAAGACGACCTCGGCGGACCTGTTGTCTCCGTCGCGCTGCCCGGCTCCGGGCCCCTCAACGCGGCCGACGACCTCACCGCCGGACCGGACGGCATCGTCTACGTCGCCTACAACGGCGGCGGCAAGGTGGTGCGGGTCGATCCCACGACGGGGGAGAGCTGCGCCCTGGCGTCCGGACTGCCGCTCGTGTCCTCGGTGCGGTTCGGCGCCGGACCGGGCTGGGATCCTGACGCGCTCTATGCCACCAGCTTCACCGGGAAGATCTACAAGCTCGAACGGTCGTGACGGACATGGAGAGAATGACCGCGTGGGTGCACGGATTCGTGCAGGGTGTGGGATTCCGGTGGTGGACCCGCGCCCGCGCGCTGGAACTCGGCCTCGTCGGATACGCGGCCAACCAGAAGGACGGCCGCGTGCTCGTCATCGCCGAGGGGCCTCGGGACAAGCTGGAAACCCTGCTGACGCTGCTGCGGTCGGGAGACACACCGGGCGCGGTGGATCTCGTCGTGGAGCAATGGGATTCCGCCCGCGGCGACCTCACCGGGTTCGTGGAACGGTGAACCGCAGGTAAAGTTCTCCGTCATGCATCTGAAGAGTCTGACGCTGAAGGGATTCAAATCCTTTGCGTCCGCAACGACTCTGCGATTCGAGCCGGGAATCACCTGTGTCGTAGGGCCCAACGGGTCGGGTAAATCCAACGTCGTCGACGCGCTCACCTGGGTGATGGGCGAGCAGGGGGCGAAGGCACTGCGCGGCGGCAAGATGGAAGACGTCATCTTCGCCGGCACCGCCGGGCGGGCGCCCCTCGGGCGCGCCGAGGTCACGCTGACCATCGACAACTCCGACGGCGCCCTGCCGATCGACTACTCCGAGGTGTCGATCACCCGGCGCATGTTCCGCGACGGCGCCGGAGAATACGAGATCAACGGCAGCTCGTGCCGGCTCATGGACGTGCAGGAACTGCTCAGCGACTCCGGCATCGGCCGGGAGATGCACGTGATCGTCGGTCAGGGCCGCCTCGCCGCCATCCTCGAATCCCGACCGGAGGATCGGCGCGCATTCATCGAGGAAGCAGCCGGCGTTCTCAAGCACCGCAAGCGCAAGGAAAAAGCGGTCCGCAAACTCGACGCCATGCAGGCCAATCTGGCGCGCCTGAACGACCTCACGGCGGAACTGCGGCGCCAGCTCAAACCGCTCGGCAGGCAGGCCGAGGTGGCGCGCCGCGCCCAGACCGTGCAGGCCGACCTCCGCGACGCGAAGCTGCGGCTCGCCGCGGACGACCTGGTCACGCGGCGCGAGGAGCTGGCCAACCAGGCTCAGGACGAGAAGGTCGCGCGTGAGCAGCACGACCAGGTCACCGAGGCGCTCGACGAGGCCAATCTGGAGCTGGGACGGCACGAACAGGAACTGTCGAGGCTCACACCGGGTGCGGAAGCGGCCGCGCAGACGTGGTTCCAGCTGTCGGCACTCGCGGAGCGCGTCAACGCGACCATCCGCATCGCCCGCGAACGGGCGCGCCACCTCGACTCCGAGCCCTCCGCGAACCGCGGTCAGGATCCGGACGAGATGGAGGCCCGCGCCGACCGGATCGCCGCGGAGGAAATGGAGCTCGTCGAAGCCGTCGAGATGGCGCGCGCGGCGCTGGACGCGGCCAAGGAGCAGCTGGCACTGGGGGAGGAGACCGCCGCCGAGGCCGAACGCGCTCACATGGCGGCGGTCCGGGCGATCGCCGACCGCCGTGAAGGCCTGGCCCGGTTGTCCGGGCAGGTCGACACGCTGCGCACCCGCGCCGACTCCGTCGACGCCGAAGTGTCCCGGCTGACCGCCGCAATCGAAGAGGCCCGGCAGCGCGGCGACGCGGCACAGTCCGAATTCGAGGTGGTCCAGGACGAGATCGGTGACCTCGACGCCGGCGAGCTCGGGCTGGATTCCCACCACGAGCGTGCCGTCGAGGCACTGCGCCTGATCACCGAACGCGTCACGGAACTCCAGGCCGAGGAGCGCGCCGCCGGACAGGAAGTGGCATCCCTGCGTGCCCGGATCGACGCGCTGTCGATGGGCCTCGAACGCAAGGACGGCGCCTGCTGGCTCGTCGAGAATCGGGCGCAACACGGCATCCGGGGACCGATCGGCGGACTCATCACCGTCGAGAAGGGATACGAGGGTGCTGTCGCCGCGGCCATGGGCCCCGCCGCGGACGCCGTCGTCGCCGAATCCCTCGACGCCGCCCGCGGCGCCGTCGGTGCGCTGAAGGAAACGGACAGCGGACGGGCGTCCCTGTTCATCGGCACCGATCACGTCGCAGGTGACGGCGGGCACCTGGACTCCGGCGCCCGGTGGGCCGTCGACGTCATCGACTGCCCCGCCGAACTGCGGACCGGGCTCGCAGCGCTCCTGGGCGGAGTGGTCGTGGTCGATTCCCTCGACGACGCCGTCGAGACCGTCCGGCGCAGGCCCGACGTGCGCGCCGTCACCCGAGACGGAGATCTCCTCGGAACGGGCTGGATGAGCGGCGGCTCGGACCGTCAGCCGAGCACCCTCGAGGTCCAGGCCGCCATCGACAACTCGGTGCAGGATCTGGCCCGCGCCGAACGTCGCGCCGAGGAACTGTCCGCGGCACTGTCCGGCGCGGTCGCGGAACAGGCCGACCGTCAGGAGAACGCCGAGCAGGCACTGGCCGCGCTGAACGAATCCGACGCTGCGATGTCCGCCATCTACGAGCGCCTCGGCCGCCTCGGCCAGGCCGCGCGGGCCGCTCACGCCGAATCCGATCGGCTCATGGCGCAGCGGGACAAGGCCGAGAGCGGTCGCGAGGACACGCTGACCGCGCTCGCCGAACTCGAGGAGCGGCTGCGCCTGGCGGAACAGGACGGGTCGTCCTCCGGTGCCGACACGGGTGGATCCGACACGACGAGCATCGATCGTGAGATGGCGGCCGCGGCGCTGGCCGAAATGCGTGCCGTGGAGGTGGAAGCCCGACTGTCGGTGCGCACGGCCGAGGAGCGTGCCGAATCGGTGCGCGGCAAGGCGGATTCCCTGCGCCGCGCCGCACAGGTGGAACGCGACGCGCGCGCCCGGGCCGAACGTGCGATGAAGGCGCGCCAGAACGCGGCCGCGGTTGCGGCGGCGGTCGCCGAGTCCGGGCAGCGGGTCGCCGAGCACCTCGGTGACGTCGTCGACGCCGCGATGGCGCACCGCGACGAACTCGCGCGGGCCCGCACCGAGCGGACCACCCAACTCGAACAGGTGAAGGAAAGGGTGCGTCAGCTGAGCGGACAGCTGGCGTCGCTCACCGACACCGTGCACCGCGACGAGGTGGCTCGCGCCCAGGCCGCGCTGCGCATCGAGCAACTCGAGGAGGCGATCCTCGAACAGCACGGCATCGGCCTGGACGATCTGATCGCCGAATACGGCCCCGACGTCGCGCTGCCGCCGTCCGCACTCGAGATGGAGGAGTACGAGCAAGCGAAGGAGCGCGGCGAGCAGGTCACGATGCCCGCACCGATTCCGTACGACCGCGCCACGCAGGAGCGTCGCGCGAAACGTGCCGAGAAGGACCTGGCGACGCTCGGCAAGGTCAACCCGCTGGCACTCGAGGAGTTCGCCGCGCTCGAGGAGCGCTACAACTTCCTCTCGACACAGCTCGAGGACGTGAAGACCGCCCGCAAGGATCTCCTCGGGGTGGTGGCCGACGTCGATGCCCGCATCCTGCAGGTATTCACCGAGGCCTACTCGGACGTCGAACGCGAATTCGTGCAGGTGTTCGCGAAACTGTTCCCCGGCGGTGAAGGCAGGTTGGTGCTCACCGACCCGTCGGACATGCTGACCACCGGCATCGAGGTGGAGGCCCGGCCGCCCGGCAAGAAGGTCAAACGGCTGTCGTTGCTGTCCGGTGGCGAGAAGTCGCTGACGGCGGTGGCGATGCTCGTGGCGATCTTCCGGGCCAGGCCGTCCCCCTTCTATGTGATGGACGAGGTGGAGGCCGCACTGGACGACACGAACCTGCGTCGTCTGATCGGATTGTTCGAGCAGTTGCGGGAGAAGTCGCAGCTGATCGTCATCACCCACCAGAAGCCGACGATGGAGGTGGCCGACGCGCTCTACGGCGTCAGCATGCGCGGCGACGGCATCACCACCGTCATCTCCCAGCGGCTCCGTGGCCAGGACATGGCGGCCGCGGACGCCTGATTCCGGTCCGAGCCGGGACTGTGCGCGTGGGAAGGCAGTGAGCAACGAAATCCGGAGCCTGAAACAATGGGCGGCGTGACTACCGGAGCTTGGATTGCCATCGCGGCCGCACTGGCCGTACTTCTCGTCGTTCTCGTCGTCGGGTCCCTGCTGTATCGGCGTCGCCGAATCTCCCTGAAGGCGCCGGACACCCCGCAGGTCACCACGGCGGAGAAGGACCGTTCGGGCAGTTACCGCGCGGACGGCGGGTTCAACTTCAGCCAGGGGTCGACGGCGACGGCGCCGCCACGTCCGCCTGCGCCCGAGCCGGTTCTGCCGAAGCCGGTGCCCGAACCCGAAGTCGTCGTACCCGAACCCGAGGTCGTCGCACCCCCGGCACCGGAGAAGGCGCCCGAGCCGGAGAAGGCCCCGGAGAAGCCGACGGTCCCGCCGGAGCCGGTCACGTACGAACCGGTCGTCGCACCCGAGGTCGAACCGGAACCCGAGGTCGCGCCCGCGCCCGAACCCGAAGCCGCACCGGCCCCCGCCGCGCCGGTGCTCGACGTCATCGCTCCCACGGAGGGGCGGCTCGACCGTCTGCGTGGGCGGTTGTCCCGTTCCCAGTCCGCCGTGGGCAAGAGCCTGCTCGGACTGCTCGGCGGCGGCGATCTCGACGAGGACTCCTGGGAAGAGGTGGAGGACACGCTCCTCATCGCCGACCTCGGCTCGGCGACCACCACGAAGATCGTCACGTCGCTGCGTGAGCAGATGGCGTCGCGCAGCGTCCGCACCGAGGCCGATGCCCGTGCGCTGCTCCGCGAAGTCCTGGTCGCCGAACTCCGGCCGGAACTCAATCGCTCGATCCGTGCCCTGCCGCACGACGACCACCCGGCGGTCCTGCTGGTCGTCGGTGTGAACGGCACCGGCAAGACGACGACCACCGGCAAGCTCGCGCGTGTTCTCGTGGCCGACGGCAGGCGTGTCCTGCTCGGTGCCGCCGACACGTTCCGTGCTGCCGCCGCGGACCAGCTGCAGACGTGGGCCGAGCGGGTGGGCGCCGAGGTGGTGCGCGGGAAGGAGGCCGCAGATCCGGCGGCCGTCGCGTTCGATGCCGTGGCCAAGGGAATCGACAACGGCGTCGACGTCGTGCTGATCGACACGGCCGGCCGGCTCCACACGAAGACCGGACTGATGGACGAGCTGGGCAAGGTGAAGCGGGTCATCGAGAAGAAGGCGTCGGTGGACGACGTCCTCCTCGTCCTGGACGCGACCATCGGCCAGAACGGCCTCGCGCAGGCGCGGGTGTTCGCCGAGGTCGTCGACATCACCGGTGTGGTGCTCACCAAGCTCGACGGCACCGCCAAGGGCGGCATCGTGTTCCAGGTTCAGCACGAACTCGGGGTTCCCGTGAAGCTCGTCGGACTCGGTGAGGGCGCCGACGATCTGGCGCCGTTCGAGCCGGGTGCCTTCGTCGACGCGTTGCTCGGCTGACGCAGCGATCCGGGTCGTCTCGGGCTCCCGGACCGCTCAGGCGGGCTGAAACCGACCGCAAATCGCCTGGCGAAACCTGCACGCAACAAAATAGGCCGATGCGTTCACGCGCGCGAAACAGTGCAGTGGCACAGCCGAAACACCAACTGAGCACCCTTCTTCTCAGGTCGTCAGCCGCTACCGGCTGGGCAGAGAAGGAGGAGGCTCAAGGTGGATTTCCCCACTATCGGTGCACCGGACACCGGGGACACAGCGTGGATGCTGACCAGCGCCGCGCTCGTGTTGCTCATGACTCCGGGTCTTGCGTTCTTCTACGGCGGCATGGTGCGGGCCAAGAGCGTGCTGAACATGCTCATGATGAGCATCAGCGCGATGGGTGTCGTCGGCATCCTGTGGGTTCTCTACGGCTACTCCATGGCCTTCGGTGAGGACAAGGGAAACCTTGTCGGTGATCCGTTCCAGTACTTCGGGCTCAAAGGACTGATCGGCGGGTCGTACCTCGCCGAGACCGACGATGCCGGTTCGGTGATCGCCGATTCCGCGATCCCGCTCGTCGGCACCATCCCCGCGACGGTCTTCGTCGCGTTCCAGGCCATGTTCGCGATCATCACCGTGGCCCTCATCTCGGGTGCCGTGGCGGATCGCCTGCGCTTCGGTTCCTGGCTGCTGTTCGCCGGCCTCTGGGCGACGGTCGTGTACTTCCCCGTGGCGCACTGGGTCTTCGCCTTCGACGGCGTCACCGCCGAGACCGGTGGCTGGATCGCCAACAAGCTCGCCGCGGTCGACTTCGCGGGTGGTACCGCCGTCCACATCAACGCCGGCGCCGCCGGCCTCGTCCTCGCGATCATCCTCGGCAAGCGCAAGGGATGGCCGGGCACCCCGTTCCGTCCGCACAACCTGCCCTTCGTGATGCTCGGCGCCGGCCTCCTCTGGTTCGGCTGGTTCGGTTTCAACGCCGGTTCGGCCGTCGGTTCCAACGGCATCGCCGGAGCAACCTTCATCACCACCGTCATCGGAACGTGCGCGGCCATGCTCGCCTGGCTCCTGGTCGAGCGGATTCGCGACGGCCACGCCACCACACTCGGTGCGGCGTCCGGAATCGTGGCCGGCCTGGTTGCCATCACGCCTTCCTGTTCGTCGGTGAACGTCCTCGGCGCGCTCGCCATCGGCGTCGTCGCAGGCGCACTCTGCGCGCTCGCGGTCGGACTCAAGTTCCGCTTCGGGTTCGACGACTCGCTCGACGTCGTCGGTGTCCACCTCGTCGGCGGAATCGTCGGAACGCTGATGGTCGGCCTGGTCGCAACGGCTGAGGCGCCCGCGGGTGTTGTCGGACTGTTCTATGGTGGAGGCCTCGACCAACTCTGGCGTCAGGCAGTGGGCGCCGGAGCAGTACTGCTTTACTCGCTCGTCGGTACGGCCGTCGTCGCGTTGATCGTGAAGTTCACGATCGGTCTGCGGCTCAGCGACGAGGGTGAATCACTTGGAGTGGACGAGTCGGAACACGCAGAAACTGGCTACGATTTCGCCGCTCTCGGCGGAAACTCGGCGACTGCTCGTGTATCCGGCAAGGAGGGATGAGGAAATGAAGCTGATCACAGCAATTGTCAAGCCGTTCACTCTGGAGGACGTCAAGACGGGACTCGAGCAGGCGGGCGTCCTGGGCATGACCGTCAGCGAGGTCCAGGGGTACGGCCGGCAGAAGGGCCACACCGAGGTCTACCGAGGTGCCGAGTACTCGGTCGATTTCGTTCCGAAGGTCCGGGTCGAGGTCGTCGTGGACGACGCTGCTGTGGACAAGGTCGTCGAGGTGATCGTCGAAGCGGCACGCACCGGCAAGATCGGTGACGGCAAGGTCTGGGTCTCGCCGGTCGAGTCGGTCATCCGGGTGCGCACCGGGGAACGCGGCGCGGATGCGCTCTGACCCCAACGGGTCCGGTAAGACCGGCCCTGGTCCCGTCGCCAAGGCGACGGAACCAGGGCCGGTTGCGTCAGGCGGATCGGACGAAGCAGCGGACCTGGCCCGCGCACGCAGGCAACTGCTCACCGGCGGCTCCGAGACCGGCCCCGGCGCAAGGAATCCCGCAGGACACGGGCGTCGGCTCGACGCCGCAGCGCTCCGTCACGCGCTCGTCGACCTGCACGAGTTCTGGTTGACCACAAAGGGTGCCGAGCTGGGCATCAAGCCCGACAGCGGTTTCGCACTCGTCGCTGTCGGTGGGCTCGGACGGCGGGAACTTTTGCCGTATTCGGATCTCGACCTCCTCCTGCTTCACGACGACATGGATCCAGCAGTCGTCGCGCAGGTCGCCGACCAACTCTGGTATCCGTTGTGGGACGCGCACATCAAGCTCGACCACAGCGTCCGCACCATCCCTCAGGCACTACAGGTGGCGGACACGGACATCACCGCGGCTCTGGGAATGCTCGAGGCGCGTCATATCGTCGGCGACGTCGAGCTGACCAATCTGCTCATCAGCGGGGTCCGCAGGCAGTGGCGCACCGACATCCGCAACCGTTTCGACGGACTCATCGAGCAGACGCGGTCGCGCTGGGAACGCAGCGGCGAGATCGCCCACCGCGCAGAGCCCGACCTGAAGAGCGGTCGCGGTGGACTGCGGGACGTACAGTTGCTCAACGCGCTGTCCATCGCGCAGCTCACCGACGGCATGCCCGGGCTCGGTCCCGAGTCGCCCGGTGGGGGACTGGCACTCGCACATCGCCGGCTCCTCGACGTCCGCACCGAACTGCACCGGGTCGCGGGTCGCTCCCGCGATCAGTTGCGGGCGCAGGATGCCGACGAGATCGGCGCCGCACTGCGGATCGGCGATCGGTTCGACCTCGCACGCATGCTCAGCGATGCCGCGCGCACCATCAGCTATTCCGTCGACGTCGGTGTGCGGACGGCCGGGCACGCCCTGCCGCGGCGCGGTCTGGCGCGGTTGCGCCGACCACCGGTGCGACGGCCCCTCGACGAGGGTGTCGTCGAGCACGCCGGTGAAGTGGTGCTGGCGCGCGACGCCCGGCCGGCGAAGGATCCCGGCCTCGTGCTGCGGGTCGCGTCGGCGTCGGCGACGACGGGGATGCCGATGTCGGCGTCCACTCTGAATCGCCTGGCCGACAACGCTCCCGAGCTGCGCGAGCCGTGGCCGAAGGAGGCGCTGAACGATCTGCTGGTGATGCTGGGCTCGGGTAGCCGTGCCGTCGCGGCGATCGAAGCTCTCGATCGGACCGGCCTGTGGGGCAGGCTTCTTCCCGAGTGGGGTGCCGTCCGGGACCTGCCGCCGCGGGACGCGGTGCACACGTGGACGGTGGATCGTCATCTCGTCGAGACCGCTGCCTATGCCAGTGGGTTCACCACCCGCGTGGCCCGCCCGGACCTGCTGATGCTCGGCGCGTTACTGCACGACATCGGCAAGGGCCGCGGCGGCGACCACAGTGTGGTCGGCGCGGAACTGGCCACCCAGATCGGTAAGCGCCTCGGATTGTGGCCGTCGGACGTCGCGCTGCTGACGGCGATCGTGCGCCACCACCTGCTGCTGCCGCACACCGCGACCCGGCGGGACCTCGACGATCCCGAGACGGTCGAGCGGGTCGTGGAAGCGATCGGCGGCGACGGCGTCCTGCTGGAGTTGCTGCATGCGCTGGCGGAGGCAGATTCGCTGGCGACGGGTCCCGGTGTGTGGGGCGACTGGAAGTCGTCGCTGATCGGGGAACTCGTGCGCCGCTGCCGTCTGGTCATGGCGGGAGAGGTGCTTCCCGCACCCGATCCGCTCGATCCGGAACACGTGGCTCTGGCCGCGTCGGGTGGCGTGCACGTCGCGCTGGTCCCCGCCGACAGTCCCCACACGTATGTGGTGACGGTCATCGCACCCGATCAGCGGGGTCTGCTGTCGAAGGCGGCGGGCGTGCTCGCGCTGCACTCCCTGCGGGTCTACTCCGCGTCCCTGGGCAGCGCCGAGGGGTCGGCGGTCAACTCGTTCGTCGTGTCCCCGAGATTCGGGGCGCCACCGCAAGCGGGTCTGCTGCGGCAGGAGCTGATCCGCGCGCTGGCGGGGGAGCTGAACCTGCTGGAGATGCTCACGGCCAAGGAAGAGGAGGCTCGCGAGAGCCAGCGCGTCGCCGCTGTGGAGGAACGGGGCGAAGCCGCGGTTCCGGTGCAGTACGCGCAGGCGCCGCCGCGGGTCATCTGGTTCGACACCGCATCGCCCGGCGAGGTCATCCTCGAACTGAGGGCCGAGGACCGGCTGGGGCTGCTGTCCCGGCTCGCCGACGCGTTCGACACATGCGGCGCGGACGTCCGCTGGGCGCGGGTGACCACCCTGGGTTCTTCGGTGATCGACTCGTTCTGCCTCGATCTCGGCGGCGGGGACACCCGGGCGAGCAGGGAACAGGTCGAGAGCGCGATCCTCGGCGTCGTTCCGCTCACGAAGCCGAAGAAGCAGGAGGGCAGCGGGGGAGAATGAACGGCAGGACGTGAGCGGCTAGGCTGGTGCCCGAGAATATCCACCGCATACTCGTATGACTTCAGGAGCGCACTCGGTGTTCGAATCCCTTTCCGACAGGTTGACCGGAACCCTCAAGGATCTGCGTGGCAAGGGTCGCCTTTCCGGAGCCGACATCGATGCCACCTGTCGTGAGATCCGGTTGGCCCTGCTCGAGGCAGACGTCGCGCTGCCCGTCGTCCGCGCGTTCATCGCCAAGATCAAGGAACGCGCCAAGGGCGTCGAGGTGTCGGCGGCGCTGAACCCGGCGCAGCAGGTCGTCAAGATCGTCAACGAGGAACTCGTCGGGATCCTCGGTGGCGAGACCCGCCGTCTGGTGTTCGCCAAGACGCCGCCGACGGTCATCATGCTCGCCGGTCTGCAGGGTTCCGGTAAGACGACGCTCGCCGGCAAGCTCGCGAAGTGGCTGCGCGACCAGGGGCACACCCCGCTGCTCGTCGCCTGCGACCTGCAGCGTCCCGGCGCCGTCACCCAGCTGCAGATCGTCGGCGAGAGGGCGGGCGCCACGGTGTTCGCTCCGCACCCCGGCACGTCCATCGGCGGCGGCGACAACGAGCTGGGCATCACCGCGGCCGACCCGATCGAGGTGGCCCGGGCAGGTGTCGAGGAAGCCCGCAACAAGCAGTTCGACGTGGTGATCGTCGACACCGCGGGCCGCCTGGGTATCGACGCCGACCTGATGGCGCAGGCGGCGGGTATCCGCGACGCCGTGAACCCGGACGAGACGATCTTCGTTCTCGACGCGATGATCGGTCAGGACGCGGTCAGCACGGCCGAGGCGTTCCGTGAGGGTGTCGGATTCACCGGTGTCGTGCTCACGAAGCTCGACGGTGACGCCCGTGGTGGTGCGGCGCTCAGCGTCCGCGAGGTCACCGGGCAGCCCATTCTGTTCGCGTCCACGGGTGAGAAGCTCGAGGACTTCGACGTCTTCCATCCCGATCGCATGGCCAGCCGCATCCTCGGCATGGGTGACGTCCTCAGCCTGATCGAGGCGGCCGAGCAGCACTTCGACGCCGAGCAGGCCGAGGCCACGGCCCAGAAGATCGGCTCGGGACAGCTCACGCTGGAGGACTTCCTCGAGCAGATGATGGCCGTCCGCAAGATGGGCCCCATCGGCAACCTCCTGGGCATGCTCCCGGGTGCGGGGCAGATGAAGGACGCTCTCGCGAACGTCGACGAGAAGCAGCTCGACCGGGTGCAGGCCATCATCCGCGGCATGACCCCCGCCGAGCGCGACGATCCCAAGATCATCAACGCGTCCCGCAGGCTGCGGATCGCCAACGGTTCGGGCGTCAAGGTCTCCGACGTCAACCAGCTCGTCGATCGTTTCTTCGAGGCCCGCAAGATGATGGCCGCGATGGCCGGGCGAATGGGCATGCCCGGTTCACGGAAGCCGCAGCGCAGCAAGAAGGGCAAGAAGGGCAAGAAGGGTGGCAAGGGGCCGACGCCGCCGAAGGTGCGCGGCGGATTCCCCGGCGGCCTGCCCGGCGGGTTCCCGGGAATGCCGCCCGGCGGTCTCCCCGCGGGGATGCCCGATCTGTCGAACATGCCGAAGGGCCTCGACGAATTGCCGCCCGGACTCGAGGGCATCGACCTGTCCCAGCTGAAGCTGCCGAAGAAGTAGCCGATGGCCGCACTGCACTTCCGGGGCACCGGTCTGCCCGACGAACAGCCGGTCGAGTTCTGGGTCGACGGCGGTGTGATCTCGACGGAACCGGTTCCCGGCGCCGAGACCGTCTGCGAATCGGGATGGATCGTGCCCGGTCTCGTCGACGCCCACTGCCACGTCGGCATCCGGTTCGGCGGCGGCGGTGGCGAGAGCGTCGAAGGGTTGATCGCGCAGGCGGAGACCGAGCGTGACTGTGGGGTCCTGCTGATCCGCGACGCGGGTTCGCCGGTCGACACCCGGTTCGTCGACGACCGCCCCGACCTGCCGAGGATCATCCGCGCCGGGCAGCACATCGCAGCCCCCAAGCGCTACATCCGCGGACTGCCGGTCGATCTGGAGGACGAGTCGCAACTGCCGGACGAGGTGGTGCGCCAGGCCCGGGCCGGTGACGGGTGGGTCAAGCTCGTCGGCGACTGGATCGACCGCTCCGCGGGCGACCTGGCGCCCTTGTGGAGCGACGACATCCTCGTCGAAGCGATCGCGGCCGCACACCGCGAAGGGGCTCGCGTCACCGCGCACGTCTTCGCCGAGGATGCGCTTCCCGGTCTGATCAACGCCGGAATCGACTGCATCGAGCACGGCACCGGGCTCACCGACGAGACGATCGAGCTGATGGTCTCGCACGGAACCGCCCTCGTCCCGACGCTGATCAACATCGCGACGTTCCCGGACATCGCCGAGTCCGCCTCGCGGTTCCCGATCTACGCCGCGCACATGCGTGACCTGCACTCACGGGTGAAGGACACCATCGGTGCCGCTCACGACGCGGGGATCCCGATCTACGCCGGCACCGACGCCGGCGGATCGATCGTCCACGGACGCATCGCCGACGAGGTCGAGGAACTGAAGGCGGTCGGACTGACCCCGGCGGAGGCCCTCGGGGCTGCGTGCTGGGACGCGCGGACGTGGCTCGGACATCCGGGTGTGGAAGCGGGTGCGCCCGCGGATCTGCTGGTCTTCCGGAACGACCCGCGGGCGAGCAGCGACGCCCTCGCCGCGCCCGATGTCGTGGTTCTGCGGGGCAACGTCGTCAAGACCCGATGACCTGGTTTCCCGCTGACGGTGTTCGTCTGGCAGAATGAACCGCTGTTCGTCGCATCCGGTCACGCACCGCGCGGCGGTCACAGGTTAGAGGCAAAACCGGGCGCGCTATTCCTGCGCGTCGCCGAATTGCACGTGACACGTGAGCACACTCGTGTGCGCACTGAAGGAGAAGTACAGCAGTGGCTGTCAAGATCAAGCTCACCCGGCTCGGCAAGATCCGGAACCCGCAGTACCGCATCGTCGTCGCCGACTCCCGCACCCGCCGCAACGGCCGTGCGATCGAGACCATCGGCAAGTACCACCCCAAGGAAGAGCCCTCGCTGATCGAGGTCGATTCCGAGCGCGCTCAGTACTGGCTCGGCGTCGGTGCCCAGCCCACCGAGCCCGTCGAGGCCATCCTCAAGATCACCGGTGACTGGCAGAAGTTCAAGGGCCTGCCGGGCGCCGAGGGCACCCTCCGCGTCAAGGAAGCCAAGCCCTCCAAGCTGGAGCTGTTCCAGGCTGCGCTCGCGCAGGCCGAGAACGAGCCCGTCGGCGAGGCCATCACGCCCAAGAAGAAGAAGGCGAAGGCCGAGGACGCCGAGGCTGCTGCCGACGCTCCCGCCGAGGCTGCTGCAGAGTCCGAGGCTGCTGACAAGTGAGTGCCGTCGTCGCCGATGCCGTGGAGCACCTCGTTCGTGGCATCGTCGCCAACCCCGACGACGTTCGTGTCGAGCTGATCACCGGGCGTCGGGGGCGCACAGTCGAGGTGCACGTCAACCCTGACGATCTCGGCAAGGTCATCGGCCGCGGTGGTCGCACCGCGACCGCTCTGCGCACGCTGGTCTCCGGTATCGGTGGCCGCGGGATCCGTGTCGACGTCGTCGACACCGATCAGTAGAGGCCTTACAGCAGTGGAGCTCGTCGTCGGCCGTGTCGCCAAGTCGCACGGCATCAAGGGTGAGATCGTGGTCGAGGTTCGCACCGACGAACCCGAGGATCGATTCGCCGTGGGTGCCGTGCTGCGGGGACACAAGCCGCGCGAGCAGACTGTGAGCACATACACGGTGGAAGCCGCCCGGGACCATTCCGGGCGGCTTCTGCTGCGCCTCGAGGGTGTGTCGGATCGCACCGCGGCGGATGCCCTGCGGGGCACGCTGTTCGTCATCGACAGCGCCGAACTCGAGCCGTCCGACGACCCCGACGAGTTCTACGACCACGAACTCGAGGGACTGTCGGTGCGCCTCTCGGACGGCACCGAGGTGGGCACCGTCATCGAGGTATTGCATTCCGCGGCAGGCGAATTGCTCTCGATCCGCCGGGCCGGCGAACAGTCCGGCGAACTTCTCGTCCCGTTCGTCGCCGCGATCGTCACGTCGGTGTCCGTCGCCGACGGCGTCGTCGAGATCGATCCGCCGGAAGGGTTACTCGATCCCGACTTCGGTGAATCGGCCGACGAGAAGTGAGTCGGTAGCCATGCGTCTCGACGTGGTCACCATCTTCCCCGAGTACCTCGAACCGCTTCGAGCGGCGTTGCTCGGCAAGGCCATCGACAAGGGCCTCATCTCCGTCGACGTGCACGATCTGCGGGACTGGACGCACGACGTCCACAAGGCCGTCGACGATTCTCCGTACGGCGGCGGGCCGGGGATGGTCATGAAACCCACCGTGTGGGGGCCCGCGCTCGACGACGTCCTCGCCGCGGGCGACGGCGACTCGGACACGCTGCTGGTCGTCCCCACACCGGCCGGTGTTCCTTTCACGCAGGCCACCGCCGAGCGCTGGGCGGGGGAGCAGCACATCGTCTTCGCCTGCGGACGTTACGAAGGCATCGATCAGCGCGTGTTCGACGACGCCGCCCGCCGGGTGCGCGTCGAAGAGGTGAGCATCGGCGACTACGTCCTCATCGGGGGCGAGGCGGCCGTGCTGGTGATGACCGAGGCGTTCGTGCGCCTGATCCCCGGAGTGCTCGGCAATCAGCAGTCGCACCAAGAAGATTCGTTCTCCGACGGCCTCCTCGAAGGTCCCAGTTACACGCGGCCGGCGACGTGGCGCGGACTCGACGTCCCGCCGGTCCTGCTGTCGGGTGATCACGCGAAGGTGGCTGCGTGGCGGCGGGAGCAGTCGCTGCAACGAACCGCCGAACGCCGCCCGGACCTGTTGCCCTGAACCGGCTTCCGGGCCTGCCGCAGCTCTAACCCTGGGGCTGCGCCCAGTCGTCGACGACACCGGTGGGGAACAGCGACTTCACGAATCCGGTCATCGTGTCCCGTGCATGCCGGGCGCTGGAATCCTCGGTGACATCCGTGATCGCGGTGTCCGGGTACGACTCCTCGTCGTCCTCGTACCGGATGTCCTCCCGCGACGCGACGGCCACGATGTAGCGGTTGTCGTCACCGATCAGGCCGGTCGACACGTGGATCCACCGATCTCCCACACAGCACATCCAACCCTGCTTCACCCCGACGACGTTCTCGCCGGGCAACCCGTCGGGGATGCCGAACCGCTGGTCGTAACCGTCGATCCCCGCGGGTGTCGACGAGCGCAGGTAGCCGACGAATTCGGCGATGCGATCCGCGCCCAGGCCTTCGCGATCGTCGAGAAGCCCGGCATAGAACGTCACGAGGTCGGCGGCGGTCGTCTCGGTGTTCCACCACAGTCCGTCCCAGGGTGGGGTGGTCGCGGCGAGTCCGTACCGCCCGGCGACGTCGACGACGACGTCCGAGCCGCCGAGATCGTCCCAGAGAGTGTTGGCCGCGTCGTCGTCGGACGATTCGAGCATCCGCTTCAGGAGGACACGGTCGAAGTCGGACAGCGGCCGCTCACCGAGCGCGTCGAGGTGATACATCTGGGCGGCGATGAACAGCTTGGCCAACGACGCCGTTTCGACGGGTTCGGTCGCGGCACCCTCCAGATAGCTGCCGGTGGCGCGGTCCAGAACAGCGATCGACATGTCGGCGCCGCGTTCGGCGGACGCCGTCGCGACCGCCGCCGAGATGCGTTCGGCGAGGGGTGCGGAAACGGGAACTCGCGCGGAGGGGAACGGCTCCGGGCTCACGGTCACGCCGTCACCCGCCGGCGGGTCGTCGGCCGGGAGGAGGTCGGGGGTGGCGACGGCCGGTGACGTCGCCGGGATGTCGACCACGGAGTTCGTCTCGGTCGGGATGGTGCAGGCCGGCGCAACCAGCACGAAGACCATGACCGTCAGGCATCGGATCAGCCTGGACATGAAATTCTCCCGAGATTTCCGTGACGGCCTCACCGCCGACGATATTGTCTCAGAGTAGCGGTAGGGTCCATTTCCGTGACTCTCAAGACCGTGAACCAGCGCATTGCCGAGGAACTCGACGTCCGGGAGGGACAGGTCGCGGCCGCCGTGGACCTCCTCGACGGTGGAGCCACCGTGCCCTTCATCGCCCGGTACCGCAAGGAAGTCACCGGAACGCTCGACGACGCTCAGCTCCGCCAACTCGAGGAACGCCTGCGCTACCTGCGGGAACTGGACGAGCGCCGGGTCGCCGTGCTCGAGTCGATCGACTCGCAGGGCAAGCTCGACGACCAGCTGCGTGGGCAGATCATGACCGCCGACACGAAGGCGCGCCTCGAGGACATCTACCTGCCGTTCAAGCCGAAGCGGCGCACCAAGGCGCAGATCGCCCGCGAGGCCGGTCACGAACCCGTCGCCGACGCACTGATCACCGATCCCTCCACCGATCCGGCGTCCTACACGGCCGAACAGCTCGAGGGTGCGCGCGCGATCCTCGTCGAGCGTTTCGCCGAAGACGCAGACCTGGTCGGTGAGCTCCGCGAGCTGATGTGGACCCGCGGGCAGCTGGTGTCCGCGGTCCGTAAGGGCAAGGAGACCGAGGGCGCGAAGTTCGCCGACTACTTCGAGTTCTCCGAGCCGTTCGGCAAGCTCCCGTCCCACCGGATCCTGGCGGTGTTGCGCGGCGAGAAGGAAGAGGTGCTCACGCTCACCCTGGCACCCGACACGGAGGAGCCCGTCCCCGGCGAGCCGACCGTCTACGAGGGCCGGATCGCCGGCCGGTTCGGCATCGCCGACCGCGGCAGGCCCGCCGACCGGTGGCTGCTCGACACCGTGCGGTGGGCGTGGCGCACCAAGATGATCGTCACGCTGGGCATCGACACCCGGATGCGCCTGCGGCAGTCGGCCGAGAAGGACGCCGTCGACGTGTTCGCCAACAACCTGCGCGACCTGCTGCTGGCAGCGCCTGCCGGTACCCGCGCCACGATGGGCCTCGACCCCGGCTTCCGGACCGGGACGAAAGTCGCGGTCGTGGACGCCACCGGCAAGGTCGTGGCCCACGACACGATCTATCCGCATCAGCCCCAGAACAAGTGGGACGCCTCCCTGGCCACTCTCGCCGGTCTCGTCGCCAAGCACGGCGTGGAACTCATCGCCATCGGGAACGGCACCGCCTCCCGCGAGACGGATGCGCTCGCGACCGAGCTGATCGCCAAGTCGGGTGCCACCAACCTGACGAAGATCGTGGTGTCCGAGGCCGGCGCGTCCGTGTACTCGGCGTCCGCGTACGCCTCGGCGGAGCTGCCCGACCTCGACGTATCGATCCGCGGAGCAGTCTCCATCGCGCGACGTCTGCAAGACCCTCTCGCCGAACTGGTGAAGATCGACCCGAAGTCGATCGGCGTCGGGCAGTACCAGCACGATGTGTCGGAGACGCTGCTCGCGCGGTCGCTCGGTGCCGTCGTCGAGGACGCGGTGAACGCGGTCGGCGTCGACGTGAACACCGCGTCGGTGCCGCTGCTGTCCCGCGTGTCGGGTATCGCCGGTTCGCTCGCAGAGAGCATCGTCGCGCACCGGGACCAGAACGGCCCGTTCCGCAGCCGCAAGGGACTCAAGGACGTCGCGCGGCTCGGTCCGAAGGCGTTCGAACAGTGCGCCGGCTTCCTGCGCATCCCCAACGGGGACGACCCCCTCGACGCGTCCAGCGTCCACCCCGAGGCCTACCCGGTGGTGCGCAAGATCGTCGGCGCCAGCGGCACCGGCGTGCGCGAGATCATCGGCAACACGTCCGCGCTCCGCAGCCTGAACCCGGCGGACTTCGTCGACGACCGGTTCGGTCTGCCCACGGTCACCGACATCATCGGTGAGCTCGAGAAGCCCGGCCGCGACCCCCGCCCGGAGTTCAAGACGGCCACGTTCGCCGCCGGCATCGAGAAGGTGTCGCACCTGAAGCCGGGGATGACGCTCGAGGGCGTCGTCACCAACGTCGCGGCGTTCGGCGCGTTCGTCGACATCGGCGTTCACCAGGACGGCCTCGTTCACGTGTCCGCGATGTCCCACAACTTCGTCAAGGACCCGCGGGACGTCGTCAAGTCGGGTGACGTCGTGAAGGTGAAGGTCCTCGAGGTGGACGAGGCGCGTCAGCGCATCGGCCTGACGCTGCGGCTCGACGACGAGGTCGGGGCCGGCCGCAAGAACGACGGTCCCCGCGGCGGAGGCGCGCAGCGGCAGGACCGGCGGGGCGGCGGGCAGCCGCAGGATCGGCGCGGCGGCAAGCCGCAGCAGCAGGGTGGACGCGATCGCGGGCGTGACTCCCGCCCGGCGCCCGGCGGTTCGATGGCCGACGCGCTGCGGAAGGCGGGGTTCGGCAAGTAGAGGTCACCATCCCGACACGAGCCACCACTTTTCGATGGAGTGACCAGTTCTTTACTGGGATAGTGGATGCCGATGTACGAATGGCTGGATCGGGAAATCGTCGGGCACGGGCGCCTGCCTCTGCTCTTTTTCCTGCTCGGGTTTCTCGCGGCGTTCCTGTTCATCCGGTTGAGCGTGCGGATGATCCGCGCCGAGGTGTCGTGGTGGCCGGGCAACGTGAAACCCGGCGGGCATCACGTCCACCACGTGGTGTTCGGCGTCGTGACGATGCTCGTGTCGGGAGTGTCCCTCATCGCCGTGTACGAGGACGGCACCCAGACCACCGGCGCCGTCCTCGCCACGTTCTTCGGGATCGGCGCCGCGCTGGTGCTGGACGAGTTCGCGCTGATCTTCTACCTGCAGGACGTGTACTGGGCGGATGAGGGCCGGACGTCGGTCGATGCCGTGTTCGTGGCGATCGCGGTGACGGGTCTGCTGCTGCTCGGACTCCGGCCGCTCGAACTTATCAACGTCACCGACTTCCGGGACTCGCCGGATCCGTGGGTGCGGGTCGCAATCGGGTTGTCGTCCGTGATCAACCTGCTCATCGCGGCGGTGGTGCTGCTGAAGGGCAAGATCTGGACGGGGTTGCTCGGCCTGTTCGTCTTTCCGATCCTGCTGATCGGGGCGCTCCGATTGAGCCGGCCGAGCGCACCGTGGGCCCGGTGGCGCTACACCTCCAAGCCGAAGCGGATGCTCCGCGCACTCGAACGGGAGCGGAAGTGGCGTCGGCCGGTCATCCGCGCCAAGATCTTCGTGCAGGACTTCATCGCGGGAACTCCCAGCGCAGTACACGTGAAGGAAGCCGCGGAGCATGCCAGGGTGGCGGCGGAGGTCGAACTCGACCACGTGGTGCACGCGGCGCCGCCGCCGATTTCTCTTCACCCGGTGGCGTCTGGCACAATGGACGGGTTGCCTGGACCAGGCAGCAGTACTTGATCTGGGCACGAACCAGACGAGCACCGGTGTTCTTCGAACGTCCGGGTGCCGCTCGGTTCCTCTGCTCCTGCGAAAACGCAAGGATGGAACACCGATGAACACTCTCGATTTCCTGGACAAGAAGTCCCTCCGCGACGACATTCCCGAGTTCCGTCCCGGCGACACCCTCAACGTGCACGTCAAGGTCATCGAAGGCTCGAAGGAGCGCGTGCAGGTCTTCAAGGGCGTCGTGATCCGCCGTCAGGGCGGCGGCGTCCGCGAGACCTTCACCGTCCGCAAGGTCTCCTTCGGTGTCGGCGTCGAGCGCACCTTCCCGGTACACAGCCCCAACCTGGCGCAGATCGAGGTCGTCACCCGCGGTGACGTCCGTCGCGCCAAGCTGTACTACCTCCGCGATCTGCGTGGCAAGGCCGCCAAGATCAAGGAAAAGCGC
The DNA here is from genome assembly GCF_048381435.1 of Rhodococcus mengyinensis. Lineage (NCBI taxonomy): Bacteria > Bacillati > Actinomycetota > Actinomycetes > Mycobacteriales > Nocardiaceae > Rhodococcus > Rhodococcus mengyinensis. Next base: position 129,986 of record NZ_JBLWIT010000105.1, read on the forward strand.
TGACCTTTCCGATGAGCCCGGCACTGCGTACTCGCAGTGCCGGGCTAATCTGATTTCGTGACAGATTCTTCGAAGGAGCGGGCATTGTCGTCGGAATCCGAGACCACCGGCGATTCGGCCGCCACCTCCGCCGTGAACGGCGGAGCGGCGGAGCCCGAGAAGAAGCCCCGCTCCTTCCTCCGCGAGTTGCCGATCCTGATTCTGGTCGCGCTCGTTCTGAGTTTCCTGTTGCAGACGTTCGTCGCCCGGGTGTATCTCATTCCGTCCGAATCGATGGAACCGACGCTGCACGGGTGCGCGGGCTGCACCGGCGACCGCATCGTGGTCGAGAAGATCGGTTACCGCTTCGGTGAAGCGCAACCGGGTGACGTCATCGTGTTCCGCGGCCCCGATTCGTGGTCACAGGATTTCGTCTCCACCCGGTCCTCCAACGTGGTGATCCGCGGTGCGCAGGAACTCGGTTCCCTCGTCGGACTCGTCCCCCCGGACGAGAACGACCTCGTCAAGCGTGTGATCGCCACCGGCGGTCAGACCGTCGAATGCTGCGACGACCAGGGCCGGATCCTGGTCGACGGCAAGCCGCTCGACGAGCCCTACGTCGTCATGGATTTCCCGTTCGTCCCCGGCTCCCAGGCCTGCGACACAGCACTGAAGTCGGCGCGCTGCTTCGGTCCGGTCACCGTGCCCGACGGGCACCTGTGGGTGATGGGCGACAATCGCAGCAACTCCGCGGACTCGCGGTACCACGTGGGCGACGACATGCAAGGCACCATCCCGCTCGACAACGTGATCGGTAAGGCCGTCTTCATCGCGTTGCCGCCGTCGCGGATGGGCACGATCAGTTCACCTGATATCCAGGGCAAGTGACTTCCTGGCCTCCACGCACCGTCATTCGCAGGTCGTCCGGTCTGCGGACAATGGAGTCGGCCCTGGTCCGTAGCGGCCTCGGGCCGGTGGCCGGTGTCGACGAGGCAGGCCGGGGCGCGTGTGCGGGGCCGCTCGTCGTGGCGGCCTGCGTGCTCGCGCCGAAGCCGTATCCGGCGCTGGCGCGCCTCGACGATTCGAAGAAGCTCACCGAACGCACGCGTGAAGAGCTGTTCCCGGCCATCACCCGGCTCGCGGTGGCGTGGAGCGTCGTATCTTTTCCGGCCGAGGAAGTCGACCGGATGGGTGTGCACGTAGCCAACATCGAGGGCATGCGACGTGCCGTCGCCGGGCTCTCGACCACCCCGGGTTACGTTCTCACCGACGGCTTCCGCGTCCCGGGCCTGCCGGCCCCGTCGCTGCCGGTGATCGGCGGCGACGCCGCGGCGGCATGCATCGCGGCGGCGAGCGTGCTGGCCAAGGTCTCTCGTGACCGGGTGATGGTCGCGATGGACGAGACACATCCCGGTTACGGTTTCGCGATCCACAAGGGGTACAACACGCCCGCGCACCTGGCGGCTCTCGAGAAGCTGGGCCCGTGCCCGGAGCACCGCCGCTCGTGGTCGAACGTCGCCGCGCTGATACACCGAGTGGATAACAGTTCCGGAAGTGCGAGATGATGACAATTCACACCAGAGCAGGAGGACTCCGAGACCGATGAGTGCCGAGGATCTCGAGAAGTACGAAACCGAGATGGAGCTGTCGCTCTACCGCGAGTACCGGGACATCGTCGGTCAGTTCTCCTATGTCGTGGAGACGGAGCGCCGGTTCTATCTGGCCAACTCGGTGGAGTTGCTGCCGCACAACGCGGACGGAGAGATTTACTTCGAGCTGCGGATGTCCGATGCGTGGGTGTGGGACATGTACCGCCCCGCGCGTTTCGTGAAGTATGTCCGCGTCATCACGTTCAAGGACGTGAACATCGAGGAGCTCGACAAGCCGGACCTGCGGCTCCCCGACAACGGTCTGTCCTGACGATCCGGAGTTCTCGTCCGCGTACGATCATCCGATGACCGGACCGAGGCGCGTCGCGCTGGCTCTGGGTAGCGGCGGTGCGCGGGGATACGCCCACATCGGAGCGATCCAGGTACTCGAGGAGCGCGGATTCGAGATCGTCGGTGTCGCAGGCTCGTCGATGGGTGCCCTGGTGGGTGGACTCCACGCAGCGGGCAAGCTCGACGACTTCACCCGGTGGGCGATCGGCCTGACCCAGCTCGACGTCGTGCGTCTTCTCGACCTGTCGGTGTCCGCACCCGGAGCCATCCACGCCGAGAAGATCCTGCAACGGGTCAGGGAGATACTCGGCGAGATCCGCATCGAAGACCTTCCGATTCCGTATACTGCCGTGGCCACCGATCTCGCTGCGGGCCGGTCGGTGTGGTTCCAGCGAGGGCCCGTCGACGCGGCGATCCGTGCGTCGATCGCCATCCCCGGCGTCATCACGCCGTATGTGCTGAACGGCCGAGTCCTCGCCGACGGTGGGGTGCTCGACCCTTTGCCGATGGCGCCGCTCGTCTCCGTGAGCGCCGACCTGACCGTCGGAATCAGCCTGAGCGCCGAGGATCGGGACGGGCGCTCGCTGTCACCGGAGAACGTCAGCGCCGATTCGCGGCCGGTGGACGAATGGGTGGCGCGCTTCCGCCGGAGCGCCGCGCAGCTGCGTGACCTGGACATCGTGCGGTCGGTCGTGGGGCGGTTCGGCGCTGCGCAGACCGACCCGGATCCGTCGGACGAGCAGGACGGCCAGGTGATCGGCGATCAGACAGTGGTCGAGGGCGACGCCGTGGCCGTCCCGAAGTTCAGCCGGTTCGCGGTGATGAACCGTTCGCTTGACGTGATGCAGGCGACGTTGGCTCGTTATCAGCTCGCCGCGTATCCACCGGACGTGCACGTTCGGGTGCCCCGGAACGCGTGCCGCAGTCTCGACTTCCATCGTGCCGCCGAAATGATCGAACTGGGTCGGGTTCTCACCGGGCGTGCGCTCGACGACGCCGGTCTCGTCTCGCCGGCAGCCGCTGTGTCTCCGGCAGATTCGGACGGCGAGCCCACCTGACAGGTGGAAGGGCCGGTGCTGCACACGCACCACCGGCCCTTCCCGTCGCGGGGATGTCAGCTCGAGGCTGGAGCCCGGGCGGCGCCCAGGTCGCCCACCGATTCGTCGGACTCGCCGTCGACGTGATCGACGTGCTGCGGCGCCACGAGCAGGCAGAGAATGCTGACCGCGCACATTCCGATCAGGAGGCCGATCACCGGCCACACACTGCCGGTTGCCTGGAACATGAGCGTGGACACCAACGGGGACAGCCCACCGAAGATCGCGCCCGCGCCCTGGTAGGCGAGGGAGATGCTGGTGTACCGGGCCTGCGGCCGGAACATCTGCGACAGCACCGCCGCGATCGGGCCGTACGTCGCGGCCAGGACGAGCCGCATGACGGCGAAGGTCAGGAAGATCAGGATCACCGACCCGGATTTGAGGACCAGGAACTGTGGTGCGGCGAGCACCGCGACGGCCAGCAGTCCGTAGATCACCACGCGGATCCGGCCGACCTTGTCGCCGAGCCACGCCACCCCGAGCGTGGCGATCAATTCCACCACCGCGGCCACGCTGAGCGCGTTGAGGACGAGTGTCTCGGACAGCCCGACGTCCGGGTCGGTGGCGTACGCCGTGATGAACGTCGTCACGAGGTAGTAGCCACCCACCGCGACGGGCAGGATGCCCATGCCGAGCAGGATCGGGCGCCAGTTGGTGACGATGGCGTACTTCAGCGGCAGCGCTTCGGGTTCGGTCGCCGTCTGCACCTCGGACTCGAAGACGGGAGATTCCTCCACCTTCAGTCGCACCAGCAGACCCACGCCGATCAGCAGCGCCGAGCACAGGAACGGCAGCCGCCACGCCCAGTCCCGCAGGGCGTCGTCGCCGAAGGTCGAGAGGACACTGAAGAACCCGGTGGCGAGCAGCGCGCCTGCGGGGTTACCCAGCTGTGCGAATCCGCCGTAGAACGTCTTCTTGTCCTCGGGCGCGTGTTCGACCGCCATCAGCACGGCGCCACCCCATTCGCCGCCCACCGCGAAGCCCTGCACGAAGCGCAGCATCACGAGCAGCAGCGGCGCCCAGAACCCGATCTGCGCGTACGTCGGCAGGGCGCCGATCAGGAACGTGCCCGCGCCCATCAGGGTGAGCGTCACGACGAGCGCCGTCCGCCGGCCGACCCGGTCGCCGACATGTCCGAAGACGATGCCGCCGAGCGGGCGGGCGAAGAAGCCCACCGCGTAGGTGGCGAACGCGGCGGCGATGCCGGTCAGGCGGTCGGTGTCGGAGGGGAAGAAGATCTCACCGAACACCAGGGCCGCCGCCGTGGCGTACACGTAGAAGTCGTACCACTCGATGGTGGTGCCGACGAAGGCCGCGAAACCCGCCCTGCGGGCCTTGGCGATCTGGGTGTCGTGACTCATGACTGATCCTCGGTGGTTGCAATGGTCGAGAATAGGTCGCTGCGGGTGGAATGCGCCAATTCGCCGTCGATCCACGTTTCACGAACCTCGATGTCGGCAATGGTGTGCGGGTCGACGGTGAGAGGGTCGGAGCCGAGGACCACGAAATCGGCGCGCTTGCCGGGGGAGATGCTGCCGAGTTCGGATTCCCTTCCGAGCGCGCGGGCCCCGTTCAGCGTGTGCGCGGTGAGCGCCTGGGCAGCGGTCAGCCGCAACGCGTTCGAGCCGAGCTGATGTCCCTGCCGGGTGATGCGGGTGACGGCGGCCTGGATCGCCTCGAGTGGTTTGGGCTCGGCGACGGGTGCGTCGGAACTGATCGTGACCGGCACGCCGGCTTCGACGAATTCCCCGAGGGGATTGAAACGCTCACCCGGCGTGCCGATGGCCGCGGTCACGCCCTCGCCCCAGTTGTAGTAGTGCTGCGGCTGGTTGACGGGGTACACCCCGAGTGCGTGCATCCGCGTGATCTGCTCGGGGGTCGGCAACCCGCAGTGCTCGATGCGATGACGGGCATCGGCGTCGGGATGCGCCTTCTGCGCGGCCTCGATCGCGTCGAGGACCATGTCGATGGCGGTCGGCGACTGCGCATGCGTCGCGGTCTGCAGGCCGACGGTGTGTGCCTTCGCGATCAGCGCCGCATAGTCGGCGGGCTCGTGATAGAGCTGCCCGGTCCGGCATGGGTCGCCCACGTACCCATCAGGGAAGTAGGCGGTCCAACCGCCGAGAGTGCCGTCGGCGTAGAACTTGATCCCGCCGAACGCGAGACGTGAGTTGCCGAACGCACCGTGCAGCCCGGTGTCGAGCGCGTGATCGAGCAGGTGGCTGAGCAGGTACATGCTCACCCGGGTCTCGAGCCGGCCCTGCTCCGCCAGGCGCAGGTACATGTCGAACTCGCGCCGCGTCACCTGGCAGTCGCCGATCGTGGTCACGCCGCCCTCGAGGAACTTCTCCTGCGCCACGGAGAGCTGTCGCAGATGCTCCTCGGGTTCGTCCTCGAGGTGAAAATTCGGGCCGTGATGACCGACCTTGACGCCGTTCACGCCGGTGAGGATGTTGCAGGCGGCATCGGACAGTTGGCCGGTCAGCTCGCCGTCCGCGTCGCGGAAGAACTCGCCGCCGGGCGGATTCGGGGTGTCGCGGGTGACGCCGTGGAGTTCGAGGGTGAACGTGTTGACAACGCCGCCGTGACCGCTGGCGTTCATCAGGTAGACCTCGCGGTCGGTACCGACCTGATCGAGTTCCTCCTTCGTGGGATGACGGCCCTCGACGAGGTTGCGGTGCTCGTAGCCGTACCCGCGCACCGGGATCCCGGCAGGCTGATTCCCCGATGCCTCCTGCAGCAGCGCGACGATCTCGGGAATGGTGCGTGCCTTCTCGGGGCCGCAGTCCACCCAGCTGAGCATCTGGCCGTACATCAGGGGGTGGGCGTGCGGATCGACGAACCCGGGTACGACGGTCGCCCCGGCGAGATCGATGACGTCCGTCGTCCGGGTGCCGATCCTCCGCGCTTCCTCACGACATTCCGCAACGGTGCCGACCGCGGCGAAGCGATTGCCGTAGACGAGGAAGGCCTCGGCGCCCTCGGTGTCTGCGTCCACGGTGCGGAGCGTGCCGCCGGTGAAGACGGTGGCGGTGGCGTCGAGGGGGGACGCCTCGTGGTGGAACAGCTTGCGCATGGGGATCCTTCGAGATGGTGGTGTGGGTCACGTTCCGGTTGGGAGGGAAAATTACGCCCTGACCAGCGGCTGCGCAATACATCAAAGTTTCGGACCGAGCAGTCGACGGCGAATGTGTTCGATATCTGGAGCAGATTTGCACCGATTCGCAGAATCTGGAGGTATGTGCGATTCTTCTTCTCTGTCGGAAGTGCAGAAAGAAATCGAGAAATCTCCGGGCATCATGACTGTCGAACTGGATTCCAAGCTCATCGCGGCGTTGCAGTCGAACGGTCGCGCAACCTATCGGGAGCTCGCCGCGACCGTCGGAGTACCACGCGCCGCGGTGTCCACGCGCGTCCAGATGCTCCTCGACACCGGCACGGTGAGCGTCGTTGCCGTCGCCCACCCCGAGTTGCTGGGCCTCAAGGCGATGGCACACGTGTCCGTCGCCGTGTCGGGGCCGGTGGGTCCCGTGGCCGAGGTGCTCTGCGCGTCGGAGGCGGCCGTCTACATTTCCGCTGTGAGCGGGCAGTACAACATCATCGCCGAACTGCGCGTCCCCAGCCAGCGGGACCTCTACGACGCGATCGCGGCGATCCGTGCGGAACCCGGTGTCCGCACCGTCAACACGCTCTTCTACGCCGATGTCATCAAGGGAATTTTTATGCCCAAGAGCGCATTACGGGCCGACGTTCGACTGGACGCGAAAGACGTCGCGCTCATCGAGCTACTGGAACGGAACGGGCGGATGCCGTTTCTGGAACTGGCCGAACGCACCGGGCTCTCACCGAGCGCGGCGCGGAATCGCGTGAACCATCTGATCGACAGCACCGCGTTGCGCGTCGGAGCCGTCGTGAGGCGCCGCGGTGGCGGCAGAACCCTCGCCATGGGCATCGGTGTCAGCCTCGGATCGCGGGATCGGGAGGCGTGCGCGCAGATCGAGGACCTGCCGGGTATCGAGTTCCTGGCGCGGACACTCGGCAGATTCGACCTGATCGGCACGGTCGCCGCCGATTCGTCGGGTGACCTCTACTCTCTTGCCGAGCACATCCGGACGATCGACGGTGTGATGGCCTTGGAGACCTGGACGCATCTCGAGGTGTTCAAGGAGCACTACGCCCGTAGCCTCGACGTCCGCGGCTAGGAGCATCCCGGAAGCGAGTCACTTCGGCCGGGCAACTGTGAGACGATCGGCCGATGCGCCTCGGGTTGCACGCACTCGGGATCGGCACCGGCGCTCGTCGCGCGGTGATCGACTCGGTCGCGGGTGCCGCCGAGAACAGCGGATTCGCCACGCTGTGGGCAGGCGAGCACGTCGTGATGGTGGACCGGTCGGAGTCGCGGTATCCGTACGCGGACGACGGCCGGATCGCGGTCCCCGCCGTCGCGGATTGGCTCGACCCGATGATCGGGCTGAGCTTCGCCGCCGCTGCCACCCACACGATCGGCGTGGCCACCGGGGTGTTGCTACTGCCCGAACACAATCCTGTCCTCATGGCCAAGCAGGCCGCGACGTTGGATCTGATGAGTGGTGGCCGGCTGACGCTCGGCGTCGGCATCGGCTGGTCCCGGGAGGAATTCGCTGCGCTCGGCATTCCGTTCGAGGGACGTGGCGAGCGCGCCGCCGAATACGTCGCGGCGATGCGCACGCTGTGGCGTGACGACGTCGCGACGTTCGAGGGTGAGTTCGTCCGCGTCGATTCGGTGCGGGTCAATCCGAAACCCGTGCGAGATCGCCGGATTCCGGTCGTGCTCGGCGGCAACAGTGACGCGGCACTCCGCCGGGTCGCGGCGTGGGGCGACGGCTGGTACGGGTTCAATGTGGACGGCATCGACGCCGTCACCGAACGGATCCGGACGATCCACGCACTGTGCCGGGACGCGGGGCGCGACACGGAGGAGTTGCGCCTGGCCGTCGCCCTGCGGAAAGTGGACCCCTCCGACGTCGACGCGCTGGCCGACGCGGGAGTCGACGAACTCGTCCTCGTCGAGTCGCCACCCGGGGATCCCGGTGAGGCCGCCGACTGGGTGGCATCGCTCGCGCGCCGATGGATGCCCGCTGTCGGCTGACCGTTCGATTACCGGCTTGACAGGCTGAACTGGGCCTTTGGGAGAAACAGCTCCCGCACAGTGCCGAGTTGTCCACAACGTGCACTTCATCCACAGCCCAATTCGTTCGGCCAGTTCGGGCACCTCTTCCCGGAATGCGGGTCGGGCACGGTGATGCGAGAGACGCGGTTCGCATCGGTGGGCCGCCGGGGGACGGGGTGGAGGCTGCTGTGGCGCACAATCTCGCGCTTGGTGCACATGGGGAGGATCTGGCCGCCCGGTATCTCACCGAAGCGGGCATGGAGATCGTCGACCGAAACTGGCGATCCCGATACGGCGAAGTCGATCTCATTGCAGCAGAGGGAGACTGGCTCGTCTTCGTCGAGGTGAAGACACGGCGCGGCCTGGGATACGGCAGTCCCGCCGAGGCGGTGACGTTCTCGAAACAGCGCAGGATCCGCCTGCTGGCCGTCGAGTGGCTGCGGGACTCGGGCCGGCACTGGTCGCGGGTGCGGTTCGACGTGGTCGCGATCATGATCGGGCACGGTCCGCAGCCCCAGATCGAGCATGTCCGGGATGCGTTCTGATGGCGCTGGGGCGAGCACATTCGGTGGCCGTGACCGGGGTCGACGGTCAACTGGTCGAGATCGAGGCCGACATCGGCCGCGGACTCCCCGCGGTGCATCTGGTCGGGCTGCCGGACACCGCGCTGCAGGAGGCTCGGGACCGGATCAGGGCCGCGGTGGCGAACTCGGGCGAGGAGTGGCCGGATTCGAAGGTGATCCTCGCGCTGTCGCCGGCGACGCTGCCGAAGGTCGGGTCGGTCTACGATCTCGCGCTCGTCGCTGCCGTCCTGGACGCGGCCAAGCAGGTGAAGCGGCAGCGGCTGCGCGAGACCGTTCTGCTCGGAGAACTGGCGCTGGACGGGCGGCTCCGGTCGGTGCGCGGGATCCTGCCCGCGGTGCTCGCGGCGAAGAATGCGGGGTGGGCAACGGTAGTGGTTCCGGTGCAGTCGCTGCCCGAGGCAGGGCTGGTCGGTGGTGTCGAGGTGCTCGGCGCGCACGACCTGCGGGCGGCGATCGCGTGGCTGCGGGAGGAGCGGGATCTCGAGTATCCGGAGCCGGCGCAGTGGGTTGCGCAACCGGTGCGCGCCGATCTGAGCGAGGTGGTGGGTCAGGTAGAGGCGCGTTGGGCCATCGAGGTGGCGGCGGCGGGAGCGCACCACCTGATGCTCACCGGTCCACCCGGCGTGGGGAAGACGATGCTGGCGCAGCGACTTCCCGGGGTTCTGCCGCCGCTCACCGAGAGCGAATCGCTCGAGGTGACGGCAATCCACTCCGTGGCCGGGCTTCTGCCGCCCGAGCGTCCCCTCATCGACGTGCCGCCGTTCATCGCACCCCACCACACGGCGTCCGTGAGCGCACTCGTCGGCGGTGGAAGCGGTGTCGCGAAGCCCGGCGCCGTCAGTCGCGCCCACCGAGGGGTGCTGTTTCTCGACGAGTGCGCCGAGATCGGAACCAAGGTCCTCGAAGCCCTGCGGACCCCGCTCGAGGACGGGGAGGTGCGAATCGCGCGCCGGGACGGGGTCGCCCGCTATCCGGCGCGCTTCCAGCTGATTCTCGCGGCCAATCCGTGCCCGTGCGCGCCCGCGCGGGAAGCCGACTGCGTGTGCGCACCGACCGCTCGGCGACGCTACCTCGGGAAACTGTCGGGACCGCTGATGGATCGGGTGGATCTGCGAGTGCGGATGCAGGCCGTCGCGACCGGGGCGTTCATCGACGACGTCGGGGAGAGCACCGAGGACGTCCGCCAACGGGTTGCCGAGGCGCGGGCCGCCGCCGGCGAGCGGTGGAGCGACTACGGCTGGCGCACCAACGCTGAGGTGCCCGGACCGGCCCTGCGGCAGAAGTTCCGGTTGGCGCGGCCCGCGCTGGCGCCGGTGGAGCGTGCGCTACGGAAGGGACTGATCACGGCCCGGGGCGCCGATCGGGCGTTGCGGGTGGCCTGGACCGTGAGTGATCTGGCGGGACTCGACATGCCGGGCCCGGAGCAGGTGGTCACCGCGTTGGGGTTTCGTGATCGGAGCTTTCAGTGACAGTGGAAAGTCGAAGTGGTGCAAGCGATCTGAATGGTGTCCAGGATCCGCGGCGATTGGCGTGGGCGTATCTGTCGAAGGTAGTGCAGGGGCCGTGCCCGGCGCTGTCGCGGCTCGTGGAGAAGGTAGGTCCGGAGGAGGCTGCGCGGGCCGTGCGGGAGCGGGACCTGTCGGAGATGCTAGGGGAGCGGACCGTTGCCCGGGCGCATGTGGATACCGCCGCGCACGATCTGGAACTGGTGGCGGGGATGGGTGGCCGGCTCGTGACGCCGGACGACGACGAGTGGCCGCAGTGGCGGCTCCTCGGCTTCGGGAATTTGTCCCGGTCGAGGGACGAGGGCCCGCCGTTGGCCTTGTGGGTGCTCGGTTCGCGGCCGGTGACCGAACTGACCGATCGGGCGATCTCGATCGTGGGGACGCGGGCGGCGAGTGGTTACGGCGAACACGTGACTGCCGAGATTTCCGGTGATCTCGCCGTCGACGGGTGGACGATCGTGTCGGGTGCGGCGTTCGGGGTCGATGGTGCCGCGCATCGGGCAGCGCTGGGTGTCGGGGGCCTGACGGTGGCGGTGCTGGCGTGTGGTGTGGATCGCGCGTATCCGGCGGGGCATGCACGCATGTTGCGGCAGATCGCGCAGAACGGTGCGGTGATCAGTGAGTACGCGCCGGGCACGACACCCGCGAAGCATCGGTTTCTGGCGCGGAATCGTTTGGTGGCGAGCCTGTCCGACGGGGTGGTCGTGGTGGAGGCGGGATGGCGCAGCGGTGCGCGGAACACGGCGAGTTGGGCGCGCAAACTGGGGCGTCCAGTGATGGCCGTGCCGGGTCCGGTGACGTCGGCGTCGTCGACGGGGTGCAACCGGATGATTCGGGAGGGGGAGGCGCGGTTGGTCGCGAATGCCGGTGACGTGGTGGAGGAGGCCGGACCGATCGGGCTGCGGGAAGGCCTCGACGTGGTCCGCGATCTGGATGCGCTGTCGGGGGATGCCCTGCTGGTGTACGAGGCGTTGCCTGCGGTCGGGGCGCGTGGGGTCCGGGAGTTGTCCGAACTGTCCGGGGTCGCGGTGGAGCAGGTTCGGGCCGTGCTGCCGCTCTTGGAGATGGAGGGCTTCGTCGGCTCCGACGACACGGGGTGGTCGCGGCAGAAGTGAGACGAGGCGAGCCAGTCGAGAGCCCGCTCGGCGCGTGCTTCATCGTGCTCGGTTGCCCAAAGTGCGAGTCGAAGCGACTGATCGACGACGCATTGGGGTAGAAACTTCGTATCGCACCTCACAACCGCACGAAGGAGTGAGATATGGGGTCAGCCGAGGACTTGTGGCGGAACTTCGTCGCGCAGGTGTTGAGCTTGTTGATCGCCTCCGGCTCGTAGCGGAGCTGTTCGCCGATAACCCGAGGGCACGCCCTGGACCGACATCGCGCCCCGGGGCGATCAAGTCTGTGAAGTCCTCGAAGCGCTCCGCTCGACGGTTCCCACTCCACCTAGCGTTGTGCCGGAGGGGTAGTTGCGCCCGTCGTGGGTACTTGGAGTCCAGTCGTCTCACCCACGGCGCCCGGTCGGTGCACATCTGGTGTCCGATGAGGCAACTACCGGCGCCCCGGGAGTGCAGTCCGCTCGCGGGTGCGTCTCGAGGAGGAATCTCACATGACCAGGACCACGGCGGAACTGCTCGCTGATCTCGAGGATCGGCTCGAGCAATCGCTGAATCCGGGGAGCCCGAGGGCGATCGAGCGGCGCAAGGAGAAAGGTCTCCCCGGACCCCGCGAACGGATCCGGATGCTGCTCGATTCCGGCAGTTTCATCGAGGTCGGACAGATGGCGAGGAACCCGGGAGCCCCCGACAACCCCTACGGTGACGGCGTCGTCACCGGCCACGGAACCGTCGACGGACGTCCGGTGGCGGTGTTCTCGCACGACCACACCGTGTTCGGTGGCAGCGTGGGGGAGATGTTCGGTCGCAAGGTCGCATCGATCATGGAATTCGCGGGACGGATCGGCTGCCCCTGCGTCGGCATCAACGACTCCGGAGGCGCACGCGTACAGGACGCCGTCACGTCGCTCGCCTGGTACGCCGAAATGGGCCGCCGCCAGATCCCGCTGTCGGGAGTATGCCCGCAGGTTTCGATCCTCCTCGGCAAATGCGCGGGCGGCGCCGCGTACGCGCCGATCAACACAGACCTCGTTGTCGCCGTGGACGAGCAGGCGTACATGTTCGTCACCGGTCCCGGAGTCATCAAATCCGTCACCGGCGAGGACGTCACCCTCGACGAACTCGGCGGCGCCCGCGCCCAGGCCGAGAACGGGAACGTCCACCACGTCGCGCCGAGCGAGGAAGCGGCGTTCGCCTGGGTGCGTGATTATCTCGGCTTCCTCCCGTCCAGCAGGCACGAACAGGCGCCGATCGTGAACCCGGGACTCGAACCCGAGACCACCGACAACGATCTGGCGTTGAACGAGTTCATGCCGGACGCCGACAACGCCGCCTACGACATGCACGACCTGCTGCTGAACATCTTCGACGACGGCGACTTCCACGAACTCGCCGCGCAAACGGCACCGAACGTGATCACCGGATTCTCCCGGGTGGACGGACGATCCGTCGGAGTCGTGGCCAACCAGCCGCAATTCCTCAGTGGAGCACTGGATCGGGTCGGCGCCGACAAGGCGGCCCGCTTCGTGCGGATCTGCGACGCCTACGAGATTCCGCTCGTGTTCGTCGTCGACACGCCGGGCTTCCTACCCGGGCTGGAACAGGAGCGGAACGGCGTGCTCCGCAGCGGCGGACGTTTCCTGCAGGCGTTCGCGGCGGCCACCGTGCCCAAAGTGACTGTCGTGGTCCGCAAGTCCTACGGCGGCGGATACGCGGTGATGGGGTGCAAGCAACTCGGTGCCGACGTGAACTTCGCATGGCCGACCGCACGCATCGCGGTCATGGGCGCCGAGGCCGCGATCAGTCTCCTCTACCACCGCGAACTCGAAGCTGCCGGCGACGAACAGGACGCGATGCGGCAGCAACTCGTCGACGCCTACAACGAGAACGTCGCGACACCGTATTCGGCCGCCGAGCGCGGCTACATCGACGCAGTGATCGAACCGTCCGCCACCCGGCTCGAGATCCGGCGGGCGCTGACGTTGCTCCGCGACAAGCGCTCCGCCCGCGGCGAACAGAAGCACCACCTGATTCCGCTCTGACCGCCGTCGGTAGCCACCTCCTGTATCGTAGTTAGGTAACGCTAACCAACTTGAGTTCATTGGAGAGATGCCCGTGGCAAAACCGACAGCGACACTGACCGTGCTTCGGACCGAGTGGCTGACCCCGCACATGGTGCGGGTATTTTTCGGCGACCCGGGATTCGACAGCTTCGTTCCGAATGCCTTCACCGATGCGTACGCGAAACTCGAATTCGGGAGCCCCGACGAGCCCGTCCTGCGCACGTACACGATCCGGTCGGTGGATCCGGTGAAGCGAGTTATCGCCATCGACTTCGTGGTGCACGGCGACGCCGGCGTCGCCGGACCGTGGGCGGCGTCCGCGGCGGCCGGAGACGTCCTCCGGCTGCGCGGACCCGGCGGCGCGTTCGCGCCGGACCCGGCCGCCGACTGGTACCTGCTCGCTGGCGACGAGACCGCAATTCCCGCCATCTCGGCGTCCGTCGAGAAGCTGGACGCGTCGGCGGTCGGACGGGTGATCATCGAGGTCGCCGGCCCGGAGGACGAAATCGCGTTCGACTCGCCCGCCGGCGTCGACGTCACGTGGATCCACCGCGGCGACACGTCGGACCGGATCGGCGAAGAGGCGTCCGGGGACAACGCACCCCTCGTCGCGGCAGTGCGCGACACCGCGTGGCTGCCCGGCACGGCGCAGGTCTTCATTCACGGAGAGGCGCAGGCGGTCATGCACAACCTGCGCTCCTACGTGCGCAACGAACGAGGCGTCCCCGCGTCTGCCGCGTCGATTTCCGGCTACTGGCGTCGCGGTCGCACCGAAGAGGGCTTTCGCGTGTGGAGGTCCGAGCTCGCCGCGAGCGAGGGCGCTTCCCGCTGACCCGGTGCGGCGGACGCGCTACGAGATGTGCGTCCGCCGCGTCAGCACCAGCAGCGACAGCATCGCCACGGCGCCCGCGGTCGGGATCGCGACGGCCATCGGCACTGCGGTGTCGGGGCCGGCGATGCCGACGAGCGGCGAGACCACCGCGGCGAGGCCGAACTGGCCGGCGCCGAGGAGCGCGGACCCGGTGCCGGACGCCTTGGTCACCTCGCCCTGAGCCAGCGCCGTCGCATTGCCCATCACGAAACCGATGCTTGACACCGAGACGAACAACGGAATCAGGATCGCCCACCACGGCGGCGAATCGATCAGCACCGCGGCGAGAAGCAGCACGACCCCCGCTGCCAGGAGCAGCGTGACCCCGAACCCCAGCAGTTGCCGGGCATCGAATGTGCCCACGAGCCGCGTGTTCACGATCGCGGCGCCCACCATGCCCGCTGCGTTCACCGCGAACACCATGGAGAACTGCCCCGGGCTGAGCCCGAGGACGTTCTGCACGACGAACGGGGATGCGGAGATGTACGAGAAGAGTGCGACGAACCCGAACATGAACGTGAACGCGTAACCCAGGTAGACACGGTTGCCGACGACATAACGCAGGTTCCGGACCAGTGCCCTGAGTCCGCCGCCGTGCCGGTTCTCCTCGGGAAGCGTCTCCGGGACGAGGACCAGCACTCCCGCGAACATCACCACACCGGCGGCGGTCAGCACCCAGAAGATCCCTCGCCAGCCGACCGGTCCGAGCAGGGCGCCGCCCATCAGCGGTGCGACGACCGGCGCGACCCCGCCGATGATCATCATGATGCTGAAGAGCCGGGCGGCGTTGTCTCCGCGGGCCCGGTCGGCGATGCACGCGCGTGCGAGCACGATTGCCGCGCCACCACTGAGTCCCTGGAAAAGTCGTGCAGCGATGAGGGTTTCGACGGTGGGCGCGAGAGCGCACGCCATCGCGGCGAGGGTGGTGACGACGGTGGCGCCGATCAGCAGACGCCGGCGTCCGAGGCCGTCCGACAGCGGTCCGACGACGAGCTGCCCGATTCCGAGCCCGGCCATGAACGTGGTCAAGGTCAGCTGCACGCTCGGCGCCGACGTGTTCAGGCTCTCCGTCATCAGGGGGAGACCGGGGAGATACATGTCGGTGGCCAGCGGGGCGATCGCGGACAGTAACGCCAGGACACACAACATGGGGATGGAGATCGTTCGCTGCACAAAAGAACTCTAGCGGCGCGGCTGCTTGATTTATCTCCCGCCCGAGTCGACTGTTGCCTCTATGAGCAGCGACCTGCCGGCACCGTTGGAGCTGGTACTCGAGGAGTACGCGCGGCATCTCGGGCTCGAACGCGGCCGATCGCAGCACACCGTGAAGGCATACGTCGCGGACGCGAAGTCGCTGCTGCAGCACTGGTTGTCGACGTCACCGGAGGCGCACCTCGGCGAGCTCGACATCCAGGTGCTGCGGTCCTGGCTCGCCGGCCAGTCCGCGGCCGGCATCGCCCGGACGACCCTGGCCCGGCGGACGTCGTCGGTGCGCAACTTCACAGCCTGGCTGCTGCGGACCCGGCGCATCGCCACCGATCCCGGCGCCCGGCTGGGTGCGGCGAAGGCCCACCGGACGCTGCCCCCGGTGCTGCGGCAGTCGCAGGCGGCCGATGCGATGGATGCCGCCGAATCGGGCGCGCAGCAGAACGATCCGATCGCCCTGCGCGACCGTCTCATCGTGGAACTGCTCTACGCGACGGGAATACGGGTGGGGGAGCTGTGCGGCCTCGACCTCGGCTCGGTGGATCGCGAACGGCGGCTGCTGCGCGTGATCGGCAAGGGAGACAAGGAGCGCTCCGTTCCGTACGGGAAACCGGCCGCCGACGCCGTGGACCTCTGGTTGCACGTCGGCAGGCCCGCTGTCGCGACGGACAGCTCCGGGCAGGCGCTTCTCCTGGGCAAACGAGGGAAGCGTCTCGACCAGCGGCAGGCGCGCAGCGTCGTCCACGACGTCCTGTCCGCGGTCCCCGGCGCACCGAACCTGAGCCCGCACGGACTGCGCCACACGGCGGCCACACACCTCCTCGAAGGCGGCGCCGACCTGCGCGTCGTCCAGGAACTCCTCGGGCACGCCAGCCTCGCGACCACCCAGCTCTACACCCATGTGTCCGTGGCGAGACTCCGTGCGGTGCACGATCAGGCGCATCCCCGCGCCTGACCCGGTTTGGTAGCGTCGCGCCACGAATCTGCAGTTGTTTCTGCACTATCCCGGGGGAAATAGTGGACCGAGAAGACTTGGCTCGACCGCAACCGTCCTGGCTGACCGACGGTGGCGGCGCCCCGGTGGGTGACACCGCCGCCGATCCGTGGGGGCAGCAGTCCTGGGACGGTCCCGCCCCGGAGCCGAGCCGGCATCAGGTGACCAGTCAGGATCTGGTGCCGGATGCTCTCCTCGCGCGGGCGCGCAAGGCGCCGAGCCGAGGGTGGCGGCGCGGACTGCACCGGCTCACCGGGGGATCGGTGAATCCGGGGGAGTCGGCAGGGGAGGCGCGCGAGGCGGCACTGCTCGACCGCATCCGGCAGCCGATCCAGGGGGACTATCGAATTGCCTTCCTGTCCTTGAAGGGCGGCGTCGGCAAGACGACGACCACGATCGGGCTGGGATCGACGTTCGCGTCATTGCGCGGCGACTGCGTGATCGCCGTCGACGCCAACCCCGACTTCGGGACGCTCGCGCAACGTGTGCCCCTGCAGACGCATTCGACTGTCCGTGATCTCATCGCGGCGGAGTCGACCATCCGGCGTTACTCGGATGTGCGGGCCCACACGTCGCAGGCGCCGAGCCGTCTCGAGGTGCTCGCGAGCGAACAGGACCCGGCGATCTCCGAGGCGTTCAGCGAGGACGACTACCGGCGGGTGATCGACATCCTGCAGGTGTACTACAACATCATCCTCACCGACTGCGGCACCGGCATCATGCATTCGGCAATGAACGGCGTTCTGCAACTCGCCAATTCCCTCGTTCTGGTGAGCTCGCCGGCCATCGACGGCGCCCGCAGTGCCGCCGCCACGCTGGACTGGTTGCAGCACCACGGTTACGGGCACCTGGTCTCGCGGACGGTCGTCGTGATCAGCGCCGCCCGGCCCGGCTCGAGCACGATCGATATGACGGAACTGACCAATCACTTCCTGCTCCGGTGCCGGGCCGTGAAGGTGGTGCCGTTCGACGAGCACCTCGCCGAGGGCTCGGTGGTGGATCTGGACCTGCTGCGTCCGGCGACGCGGAAGGCGTTCGTCGAACTCGCCGCGATGGTCGCGGACGACTTCCCGGAGTCGGCAGGCAGGCACGCGGTCGCGGAGTGGCGCTAGCCGCCGCGATCACGGGGCCCGACGGGTAGCAGCCGCACCGGCGCCACGCGGACGAGCCCGAGCGGGTCGAGGTACTCACGGTCGCGGCGAAGACCCCAGTGCAGGCACGCTGCGACAGGGGCGATGCAGCCCGGGTGTCGGGGTTCGAGCGTGCCGAGGACGGTGCCGCGGCCCACGCGCTGCCCGGGGGTGACCCGGGCGGTCACCGGCTCGTACGTCGTGCGGAGGCCACCCGGGTGGTCCACGGAGACGACGGGCTTGCCGGCCACCGTGCCGGCGAACACCACCACACCCGCGCCTGCGGACAGAACGGCCTCGTCGGGCACGCCGCCCAGATCCACGCCGCGATGGCCGGGAAGCCAGTCGCGCTCGGGATTGTCGAACGCCCGGACCACCCGCGGTCGTGGGTGCAGCGGCCAGTCGAATTCACCGGTCGGCGCGGCATCGGCGGGCGGGGCGACGAGCGCCGCGCCGGTCAGCAGCGTGGCCGCCGTGGCCGCCGTCGTGAGTGCCCGCACGATCGCCCCGAATGTCGTCATGGATGGACGATCCCGCACGTCCGGGCCGATGAACGGGCAGCGGACGAGAATGTGGATCGACTACGTTTTGTCCACAGATCCTGCGAAACCCTTGCACGCGCGGCCGCGGTGTGGCAGGGGCGGTTAGGGCGTTCGGCGTGGAGGCCGTACACTGATCGAGCGGTCTGTGCTCCCACAGTCCGACTTCGCGCGCCCGCGCAGGTTATCGGCCATCGGCTGGTCTCGCATCTCGGTGTGAGTCCGATGGTCTGCGGGCGCCAGGGTGGAGCGTCTCGTGATGCTCTGCATCAACCGGCAATGAAAGAGAGATACACAGCCATGGCTGTCGTAACAATGAAGCAGCTGCTCGACAGCGGCACGCACTTCGGTCACCAGACCCGTCGTTGGAACCCGAAGATGAAGCGTTTCATCTTCACCGACCGCAACGGCATCTACATCATCGACTTGCAGCAGACGCTGACGTACATCGACAAGGCGTACGAGTTCGTCAAGGAGACCGTTGCCCACGGCGGCACCGTCCTCTTCGTCGGCACCAAGAAGCAGGCCCAGGAATCCATCGCGGCCGAGGCCACTCGCGTCGGGATGCCCTACGTCAACCAGCGTTGGCTCGGCGGCATGCTCACCAACTTCACCACCGTCCACAAGCGTCTTCTCCGCCTCAAGGAGCTCGAGGCAATGGAGCAGACCGGTGGCTTCGAGGGTCGCACCAAGAAGGAAATCCTCATGCTCACGCGTGAGATGACCAAGCTGGACCGCACCCTCGGTGGTATCCGCGACATGGCCAAGGTCCCCTCCGCGGTGTGGGTCGTCGACACCAACAAGGAGCACCTGGCCGTTGCCGAGGCTCGCAAGCTGAACATCCCGGTCATCGCGATCCTGGACACCAACTGCGACCCCGACCTCGTCGACTACCCGATCCCGGGCAACGACGACGCCATCCGCAGCGCCGCCCTGCTCACCAAGGTCGTCGCATCCGCAGTGGCTGAGGGCGTGCAGGCCCGTGCCGGACTGAGCGCCGACAAGGACGCGAAGCCCGAGGCCGGCGCCGGCGAACCCCTCGCCGAGTGGGAGCAGGAACTGCTCTCGCAGGCCGCGCCCGCCGCCGAGGCAGCGCCCGCCGCCGAGGCAGCGCCCGCCGCAGAGGCCGCTCCCGCAGCTGAGGCACAGGCGGCTCCGGCTGCCGAGGCCCCCGCAGCAGAGGCACCCTCCACCGAGGCCTGATCCGATGCACACGGCCCTGACCAGAGATCTTTTGGTCAGGGCCGTTTCACGGTCTGGTCCGAGTACTACCCTGACTTACGTCCCGACAGACATATGAGGAGGCTCGCTCACCATGGCGAACTACACCGCCGCTGACGTCAAGCGGCTCCGCGAGCTCACCGGCTCCGGAATGATGGCCTGCAAGAACGCTCTCGCTGAGGCCGAGGGTGACTTCGACAAGGCTGTGGAGCAGCTGCGCATCAAGGGCGCCAAGGACGTGGGCAAGCGTGCCGAGCGCACCACGGCCGAGGGCCTGGTCGTTTCCAAGGACGGCGTCCTGCTCGAGCTCGATTGCGAGACGGACTTCGTCGCGAAGAACGAAGACTTCCTGAAGCTCGCCGAGTCGATCGTCACGGTCGCCGCGGCAGCGAAGCCCGCCGACGTCGACGCGCTCAAGGAGCTCGACCTCGACGGCAAGACGGTCGACACCGTCATCCAGGAGCAGTCCGCGAAGATCGGCGAGAAGCTCGTCCTGAGCAAGATCGCCTCGTTCGACGGGCCGGTCGCGGTCTACCTGCACAAGCGCAGCGCTGACCTGCCGCCCGCCGTCGGCGTCCTCGTCGAGTACACCGGTGAGGGTGACGCTGCTGCGGAGGCCGCTCGCGGTGCCGCCATGCAGGTCGCGGCGCTCAAGGCCAAGTACGTCACGCGTGACGAGGTCCCCGAGGACATCGTCGCCAACGAGCGTCACATCGCCGAGGAGACCGCTCGCGCCGAGGGCAAGCCGGAGCAGGCTCTGCCGAAGATCATCGAAGGCCGCGTCAACGGCTACTTCAAGGACGTCGTGCTGACCGAGCAGTCCTCGGTGCAGGACTCCAAGAAGTCCGTCAAGGCGATCCTCGACGAGGCCGGCGTCACCATCAAGCGCTTCGTTCGTTTCGAGGTCGGTGCTTCGAGCTAGTCGTGTGAGTCGTATGGCCCCGTCGGACGAGTGCGCTCGCCCGGCGGGGCCTACGTATACCGCCACCGTCCTGATGAGGCAGGATGAAGATGGCCGTCTGAATGGGTCGAGTAGGCGCGTGGGTGTGCTCGGCCGCTGTCGAAATCGACGAGTGCTGTGGAACTGAGGAGAGCAATGTCCGAACCAGCCAACGAACGTACGGGATTCCATCGAGTCCTTCTCAAACTCGGCGGAGAAATGTTCGGTGGTGGCAAGGTCGGCCTCGACCCCGACGTGGTGACCAAGGTTGCGGAACAGATCGCCGAGGTCGTGCGGTCCGGGGTGCAGGTGGCGGTGGTCATCGGCGGCGGCAACTTCTTCCGTGGTGCGGAACTGCAGCAGCGAGGTCTGGACCGCGCGCGTTCCGACTACATGGGCATGCTCGGCACCGTGATGAATTGCCTTGCTCTGCAGGACTTCCTGGAGAAAGAGGGCATCGACAGCCGCGTGCAGACGGCGATCACGATGGGGCAGGTGGCGGAGCCTTACATTCCGCTGCGCGCTCAGCGGCACCTCGAGAAGGGCCGCGTCGTGATCTTCGGCGCCGGCATGGGCATGCCCTACTTCTCGACCGACACGACCGCGGCGCAGCGCGCACTCGAGATCGGCGCCGAGGTCGTCTTGATGGCCAAGGCCGTCGACGGCGTGTTCACCGCGGACCCGAACCTCGACCCGACCGCGACGATGTACACGCAGATCACGCACCGTGAGGTCATCGAACAGGGACTCAAGGTCGCCGACGCGACCGCGTTCAGTCTCTGTATGGACAACGAGATGCCGATCATGGTGTTCAATCTGCTGACCGAGGGGAATATCGCTCGGGCAGTGTCCGGTGAGAAGATCGGAACGCTCGTCAAGTCATGACGCGAGTGACACGCTCGACACCGGGTTTTCTCGAAACAGAGGCAGTGACGAATCGATGCAGAACGACATGGAGGAACAGCCGTGATTGATGAAGCTCTCTTCGAAGCCGAGGAGAAGATGGAGAAGGCTGTCACGGTGGCCAAGGACGATCTCGGATCGATCCGCACGGGCCGCGCGAATCCTGGCATGTTCAATCGCATCGGAATCGACTACTACGGCGCGTTCACCCCGATCACGCAGCTCGCCAGTATCAACGTGCCGGAAGCGCGACTGGTCGTCGTCAAGCCGTACGAGGCCTCGCAGCTCGGGGCCATCGAGACGGCGATCCGGAACTCCGACCTGGGCGTGAACCCGTCCAACGACGGAAACCTGATCCGCATCTCCGTTCCCCAGCTCACCGAGGAACGCCGCCGCGAACTGGTCAAGCAGGCCAAGTCCAAGGGCGAGGACGCCAAGGTGTCCGTGCGCAACGTGCGGCGCAAGGCGATGGACGAGCTGTCCCGGATCCAGAAGGACGGCGAGGCCGGCGAGGACGAGGTCGGTCGGGCCGAGAAGGAACTCGACAAGACGACCGCCCGGTACGTCGCGCAGGTCGACGAACTGGTGAAGCACAAGGAAGCCGAGTTACTGGAAGTTTAGTCACGAGACGAGGAGTGGATCGGGGACAGTGACCGTGCCAGCAGAACACGGGACCCCAGGGGGACCCATCTCGGAGGGCGACCCCTCGGAACCGGTCTCCGAGGGTGCGCCGGCGCCGGAGGCGGCCCCGGCCGGGAAGTCGAAGGCCGGGCGTAACCTTCCTGCCGCGATCGGCGTGGGCGTCGGTCTCGGCGTCGCGCTGATCCTGATCCTCGTCTACGTGCCGCTGGTATGGATCGCCGTGGTGGCCGTCGCGATGGCGGTCGCCACCTGGGAGGTCACCAAGCGCCTTCGGGAGGCCGGGATCAGCGCCCCCCGGATCCCGCTGCTCGCCGGCGGCCAGGCGATCCTGTGGCTGGGGTGGCCGTTCGGCCCGGTCGGGGTGCTCAGCGCCTTCGCGGGGACGGTGCTGGTCTGCATGGTCTGGCGTCTGTTCGACCACGGGCTGAAGGCGACACCCCAGAATTTCCTTCGGGACACCGCGATCACCGTGTTCGTCGCCTCCTGGATTCCGCTGCTGGCGTCGTTCGCTGTGCTGATGGTGTTGCAGGACGACGGCGCCGGGCGGGTGTTGTGCCTGATGATCGGCGTGGTCTGCTCCGATGTGGGCGGCTACGCGGCGGGTGTGCTGTTCGGCAAGCATCCGATGGTGCCGGCGATCAGCCCCAAGAAGTCGTGGGAAGGGTTCGTCGGTTCGCTGCTGTTCTGTGTCATCGGCAGCCTGCTCACGGTCACCTTGATCCTCGACGAGAACTCGATGATCGGCGTGCTCCTCGGTGTGGTGCTGGTGGTCACCGCCACGCTCGGCGATCTCATCGAATCCCAGGTCAAGCGAGAGCTTCGCATCAAGGACATGGGCACCCTGCTCCCCGGTCACGGCGGGATCATGGACCGTCTCGATTCCCTGCTGCCGTCGGCGTTCGTGACGTGGCTGGTGCTCACGGTTCTCGTCTGACCGCCCTGCCGTGACCATCCCCAGCCCGAACATCTGGCACTGGCCGGAGTGGTACGAGGTAGAGAACCGCGCCCAGGACGTGGACGGGGCGATCTTCCGTCACCTGCGTGGGGCCGTGGACTGGACGGGCGGCACCGTCGCCGACGTGGGTTGCGGGTCCGGCTTCCACCTCCCGGTCTTCGCCGAGTCCGCGGCCACGGTCTACGGAATCGAACCACATCCGCCGTTACTCGAACGTGCGCGCACACGGGTGGGGCACCTGCCGAACGTCCGCGTGATCGAGGGCTCGGCCGAAGGCATACCCCTCGGCGACGCGAGCGTGGACGTCGTGCACGCACGGACCGCCTACTTCTTCGGCCCCGGCTGTGGCCGCGGAATCTGTGAGGCGATGCGGGTGCTGCGCCCGGGCGGCGCGCTCGTGGTGGTCGACCTGGACGCCACGGCCCATCCCTACGGCGAATGGATGCGGGCCGACCTGCCGCAGTACAACCCGGAGACCGTCGAGGCCTTCTTCGCGGCGCAGGGGTTCGACATGGTGCGCGTGGAGACGCGATGGCGATTCCCGGATCGGGAATTGCTGCGCGGAGTCCTCGGTATCGAGTTCACCAAGAAGACGGCATCGAAGGCGTTCGCGCAGACACCCGGCGTGGCTCTCGACGTGCGTTACCGCGTGCACGTCCGCCGAAAGCCCGCCGGGCTGCAGATTCTCTGACCGGCGTCGTTTACCGCGGTGCTATGTGGAAGAGCTTCGCGAGCGCGTTGATCTTCTTGGCCTTCGCCAGCTTGGGGAGGTCGCTGCCGTCCCGCACCCGGGAGCCGTCCTCGCCGAGGTCCGCGATCACGTGGAGCGCCCATTCGGCCTCGTCCGGGGACGGGCTGAGTGCGTCGTTGACCGGCGTCGTCTGCGCGATGGTCATGCACAGCTTCCCGGTCATGCCCATCGACAAGGTCAGCGCCGAGGCCCGGACCAGGGCGTCGACGTCGGTGCCGAGGGTGGGGCCGTCGATCGGCGGTGCGATCCGGGCTGCCCGGCTGGCGACCGTCAGCCGGGAGCGGGGGTAGGCCATCGCCAGCGGCGAATCGTCCATCCCGGTGTCGCGGCGGAAGTCGCCGCTGCCGAACGCGAGCCGGAAGGTGGCCTCCGTCCGGGCGATCTCGGGTGCGGCCTCGAGCCCCATCGCGGATTCGACGAGGGCGAGCACCTTCGTGCCCTCCGGGAGCCGCTCGGCGGTGGCGTCGACCTGCATTCCACTCTCGGTCTTGGCGAGCATGACGCCCTCGAGCCCGGGAACACCGTTCAGCGCTGCCAGGTCGTCCGCCCAGTAGGGTGTGGTCGCGTCGTTGATTCGCACCCACGCGCGCCGGTGCTCGCCGAGCCAGGCGACGACGTCGGCGCGGGCCCGGGGTTTGCGGTCGGGTGTGACGGCGTCCTCGAGGTCGAGGATCACGGCGTCGGCGGCGCTGGCATGGGCCGCCTCGAAACCCTCGGGTTTGCCGGCGGGAACCAGCAGCCAGGATCGTGCTTGTTCAGCCGCGATTCGCGGTGCCACAGTCGTCTCCATGTCGGCCTTCACAGTCGTGCCGTTCCGGTGATATCCACGACAGTAATTCTGCTCGCTCAGCGTCTGTGTAATCCACTTGCGTAACTATTGTTCAGTTAGAAATTACTGTTCAGGCGCCGCTGCCGGTTCGCGGCCCGGCGGATCTGGATGATGCGGACACCGCCCGCGAGGGCCATGATCACCGCGCCGGCGATCGCCGCGAACAGCAGTGTGACCCCCAGTGGGAGGGTGAATTCCCAGACGAACATTTCGAGGGTCACGCTGTCGAGGTTCTGCAGGATGAACACGAGAAGCAGTACCAGAACGACGATTCCGATCACCAGACCGGTCCACGTGGCGCCCACCCGGGTGTGCGTGATGCCCTTCCGGCGTGCGACGTCGGAATGCTCGGTGTCCGCCGGTGAGGTGTCGGGGTGCGGTGGGCCGGTGGGCACCGGACCGGTGCCGGGGCCGCGGCCGACTGGGACGTCCGGAGGGAAGTTCGAGGGGTCGTCCGGTGTTGTCGACATAAGTTGATCTTCACCCACCTGGGCGGGTTCCGCATGCGCATCGGGCGGCGAAACGACGTCGATCAGGCATCCGCACGACAACGACCCCCGAATCAATGGGACAATGGAGAAACTATGGCTGTCTCGCTTCCCCTCGTTTTCACCGCGCCCCGGCGTGGGATGCCGCCCAAGCATCTCGCGGACCTCGACTCCGCCGAGCGGCGGGAGGCCGTCAAGGAGCTGGGTCTGCCCGGGTTCCGGGCCGATCAGCTGGCCAGGCAGTACTACGCGCGGCTCGAGGCGGATCCGGAGAAGATGACCGATCTTCCCGCCGCCGTGCGCGAGCAGGTGGGCGCGGCCCTGTTCCCGACGCTGCTGACCCCGGTCAAGCACCTGGCCTGCGACGGCGGCGACACCCGCAAGACGCTCTGGAAGGCGAATGACGGGACGCTGCTCGAAAGCGTCCTCATGCGCTACCCCGACCGCGCGACGCTCTGCATCTCCAGCCAGGCGGGCTGCGGAATGGCGTGCCCGTTCTGCGCGACCGGTCAGGGCGGGCTGCAACGCAACCTGTCGACCGCCGAGATCGTCGACCAGGTGCGTGCCGCCGCGGCCGCGCTACGCGACGGCGACGTCCACGGCGGTCCTGGCCGGTTGTCGAACGTCGTCTTCATGGGAATGGGGGAGCCGCTCGCCAACTACAAGCGAGTGGTCGCCGCCGTCCGTCGCATCACCTCGCCCGCCCCCGACGGCCTCGGGTTGTCGCAACGCTCCGTGACGGTATCGACGGTGGGTCTGGCGCCCGCGATCCGCAAGCTCGCCGACGAGGACCTCAGCGTCACGCTGGCCGTGTCTCTGCACACCCCGGACGACGAACTGCGCGACACCCTGGTCCCCGTGAACAACCGCTGGTCTGTCGCGGAGGTCCTCGACGCCGCCCGCTACTACGCGGACAAGTCCGGCCGCCGCGTCTCGATCGAGTACGCGCTGATCCGGGACGTCAACGATCAGCCGTGGCGCGCCGACCTGCTGGGCAAGAAGCTGCGCAAGGCGCTCGGGCCGCTGGTGCACGTGAATCTGATCCCGCTGAACCCCACGCCGGGCAGTGAATGGGATGCGAGCCCGAAGCCGGTGGAGAAGGAATTCGTCCGGCGCGTGCTGGCGCAGGGTGTGTCCTGCACCGTCCGGGACACCCGCGGCCAGGAGATCGCCGCCGCCTGCGGGCAGCTCGCCGCCGAGAACTGAGCTCCCACCGAACAGGCCGAAACGACGAAAACCCCTCGTTCCCGAGTAATCGGGGCGAGGGGTTCGTTCGTGGTTCGGTGTTACCGGGGCTTACGCCGCAGGACGATGTCGCGAACGAGGATCGCGACCATCAGGGCCGCGCAGCCGATCAGCCACAGGTCCTCGACCAGGCCGGTGTGGTTGCCGATGATCATGAGCAGCAGGAACACGGCGAAGAACCATCCGAAGAACCGGAACGTCTTCGGCGCCTCACCGCTCCAGCCCCATGCTGCCGACGGGACCTCCGCGGTGTCGACGTGTGCGGCCACGATGGGGTCGCTGGACGAGGGCTCCAACTGGGTACCGGCCACGATCGATCCTCCTGCAGATTCGGTTGCGCTACTCGACATATCGTGACATACGACTGCCCGTCGTATGTAGCGGGGCCATCCATGGCGGGCGGTCCGCATTTCATCAGGAACAATGGGTGGGTGGATGAAAACAGGCCCACTCGCGTCCTGCTGCTCGGCAGCACAGGTTCGATCGGTACCCAGGCGTTGGAGGTGGTGGCCGCCAACCCGGACAAGTTCACGGTGGTGGGACTCGCGGCCGGTGGCGGAAACGTCGAACTGCTGGACCGGCAGATTCGTGAGACGGGTGTGTCCTCCGTCGCAGTCGCGGATCCGTCGGCGGCCGCATCGCTGGATCGGCCCGGCGTGCTGAGCGGACCGGACGCCGTCACCGAACTCGTGCGGACCACCGAAGCGGACGTCGTGCTCAACGCACTCGTCGGTTCGCTGGGACTGGAGCCGACCCTGGCCGCGCTCGAGTCCGGTGCGCGGCTCGCCCTCGCCAACAAGGAGTCGCTCGTCGCCGGCGGGCCCCTCGTCACCGCGGCGGCGGCTCCGGGACAGATCGTGCCGGTGGACTCCGAGCACTCCGCGCTGGCCCAGTGCCTGCGGGGCGGCAGCGCGGACGAGGTGGACCGGCTGGTTCTCACCGCCTCGGGCGGACCGTTCCGTGGCTGGACGGCCGATCGGCTCGAATCGGTGACACCCGAGCAGGCCGGTGCCCACCCCACGTGGTCGATGGGGCCGATGAACACGCTGAACTCCGCGACACTCGTCAACAAGGGGCTCGAACTGATCGAGACCCACCTGCTGTTCGGCGTCGACTACGACCGGATCGACGTCACCGTTCACCCGCAGTCCATCGTGCACTCGATGGTCACGTTCACCGACGGGTCGACGCTGGCGCAGGCCAGCCCACCCGACATGAAACTTCCGATCGCCCTGGCGCTCGGCTGGCCGCACCGGATCGCGGGCGCCGCCGCGGCCTGCGACTTCAGCACGGCGTCCACCTGGGACTTCGAGCCGCTCGACTCGCAGGTTTTCCCCGCCGTCGACCTCGCCCGCGAGGCAGGCAAAGGTGGGGGATGCCTCACCGCGGTCTACAACGCTGCGAACGAAGTCGCGGCTCAGGCATTCTTGGACGGGATCATCCGGTTCCCGCGCATCGTCCGCACCGTCGCCTCCGTGCTGTCCGAGGCGGACGAGTGGTCGGCGCCACCGGCTACCGTGGAAGACGTACTGGCCGCCGACGGCTGGGCACGTGAGCGAGCACGTCAGCTCGTGAAGCAGGAAGGCTAGAACTGCATGGTGTTCGCAGTGGGCGTTGTTCTCTTCGCCCTCGGGATCGCGCTGTCGATCGCACTTCACGAAGCGGGGCACATGTGGGTGGCGCAGGCCACCGGCATGAAGGTCCGCCGATACTTCATCGGTTTCGGACCCAAGATCTTCTCCTTCCGACGCGGTGAGACCGAGTACGGGCTCAAGGCGCTCCCACTCGGCGGGTTCTGCGACATCGCCGGGATGACGGCGCTGGACGAGCTCGAACCGGACGAAGAAGACCGGGCCATGTACAAGAAGCCGACCTGGAAGCGCCTCGCGGTGATGTCCGGCGGCATCGGCATGAACTTCGTCCTCGGCCTCGTGCTGGTCTACGTCCTCGCCGTCGGCTGGGGGCTGCCCGACCTCAACCGGTCCACCGACGCGGTCGTCGGCTCGGTCGGGTGCGCGGCGCCCACCCAGGGGCCCGGCCCCGACTACGCCCTGTCCGAATGCACCGGTCCCGGCCCCGCCGAGCAGGCGGGCATCAGGACCGGCGACGTCGTCACCGCGGTCGACGGCAAGGACACGCCCACGTTCGCCGACGTCGCCGCCGCCACGCGATCGCTGTCCGGTCCGGTGGACTTCACGATCGAGCGGGACGGCGAAGAGCAGACGATCGTCGTCCCGGTCCAGCAGGTGCAGCGCTGGGTCCAGGAGGAGGGGGAGACCGAACCTCACGAGGCGACCGTCGGCGCGATCGGTATCGGCGCGACACCGAGCGTTGTCGAGCACTCGGCCATCTCGGCGGTGCCCGCCTCGTTCGAGTTCACCGGCGACATGTTCGTCATGACCGCCGAGCGGCTGGTGCAGATGCCGAGCAAGGCCGTCGACCTGTGGCACGCGGTGACGGGTGGAGAACGCGACCCGGAGACCCCGATCTCCGTGTACGGCGCCAGCGTCATCGGCGGCCAGATCGCCGAACAGGGCATCTGGGAAGCGTTCGTGCTGCTGCTCGCGAGCCTGAACTTCTTCCTCGGGATGTTCAACCTCCTGCCGCTGCTGCCACTCGACGGCGGGCACATGGCGGTCACCGTGTACGAGCGGGTCCGGGACTGGTTCCGCAGCAGGCGCGGACTGCCCAGCGGGGGACCCGTCGACTACATGAAGCTTCTGCCCGTCACCTATGTGGTGATCGTCATAGGCGGCGCATACATGCTCCTCACCCTGACCGCCGACATCGTCAACCCGATCAAGCTCTTCCAGTGATCGCTAAACTCGGACTTGAAGCTACGAAAGAAGGCACCCACGTGACCAGCCCTGTCGGATTGGGTATGCCCGAAGGCCCGGCCGCCGTTCTCGCACCCCGCCGCAAGACTCGCCAGCTCCAGGTCGGGACTGTCGGTGTCGGCAGCGACTTCCCGGTATCCGTGCAGTCGATGTGCACCACCAAGACCCACGACGTCAACGCCACTTTGCAGCAGATCGCCGAACTCACGGCGTCCGGCTGCGACATCGTCCGCGTCGCCTGCCCGCGGCAGGAGGACGCCGACGCCCTCGCGATCATCGCGAAGAAGAGCCAGATCCCGGTCATCGCCGACATCCACTTCCAGCCCCGGTACATCTTCGCCGCCATCGAGGCGGGCTGCGCGGCCGTCCGCGTGAACCCCGGCAACATCAAGGAGTTCGACGGACGCGTCAAGGAGGTCGCGAAGGCCGCGGGTGACGCCGGTATCCCGATCCGCATCGGCGTCAACGCCGGTTCCCTCGACCCGCGGCTGATGCAGAAGTACGGCAAGGCCACGCCGGAGGCGCTCGTCGAGTCCGCCCTGTGGGAGGCGGGACTGTTCGAGGAACACGGGTTCGGCGACATCAAGATTTCGGTGAAGCACAACGACCCGGTGATCATGGTCGAGGCCTACCGGCAGCTGGCGGCGCAGTGCAACTACCCGCTGCATCTCGGGGTGACCGAGGCCGGTCCGGCGTTCCAGGGCACGATCAAGTCGGCGGTGGCGTTCGGTGCGCTGCTGGCCGACGGCATCGGCGACACCATCCGGGTGTCGCTGTCCGCCCCGCCCGCCGAGGAGATCAAGGTCGGCACGCAGATCCTGCAGTCGCTGAACCTGCGGCCCCGGAAGCTCGAGATCGTGTCCTGCCCGTCGTGTGGGCGCGCGCAGGTCGACGTGTACACGCTGGCCGACGAGGTCACCGCCGGTCTCGAGGGCATGGAGATCCCGCTGCGCGTGGCCGTCATGGGGTGCGTCGTCAACGGTCCCGGTGAGGCCCGCGAGGCCGACCTGGGTGTCGCGTCCGGCAACGGCAAGGGGCAGATCTTCGTCAAGGGCAAGGTCATCAAGACCGTGCCGGAGGCGCAGATCGTCGAAACCCTCATCGAGGAAGCGATGCGGATCGCCGAGGAGATGGAGGGTGATGCGACGTCCGGATCACCCGTCGTGACGGTCAGCTGAGTCGGCGCAGGCAGCGGGCAACGAAACGTCTCCCGTTTCCGGCGAGTTCATGGCAATCTGGTGGGCAGGTCCACTAGCTGACAAGGTTGGGTAGATGCTCAAGCTCCTCGGTGCCAAACAGTTGAGCAGTCGGGACGCAGCACACGTGCTCCGCGTTCTCGACGCCGATCCTGTCGCCGCCTGTATGGTTGCCGCTCGTGTAGAAGAGGGCGGCGTCGATCCCCGGATGATCCACGGAGAGTTGTGGAGTCGGGGCGGGCCGCTCGAATCTTTGTGCTTCTCGGGCGCGAATTTCGTGCCGCTGCGCGGCAGCATCGACGACATGCGGGCGTTCGCCGACCGGGCCTGTCGCACCCCGCGCATGTGTTCGTCGCTGGTCGGCCGGGCCGAACTGACGTTGCCGCTGTGGGAGATGCTCGAGATGGATTGGGGGCCTGCCCGCGAGGTCCGGCCCGACCAGCCGCTGCTGGCGCTGGCGAGTACCCCGCAGTGCCGCCCGGATCCCTTGGTCCGGCAGGTGCGGATGCACGAACTCGAGCAGTACCTGCCTGCCGCGGTCGCGATGTTCATCGAAGAGGTCGGCATCGATCCCCGCGCCAACGACGGCGGACGAGGGTACCGGCGCCGCGTCGCCAATCTCATCGCCGCCGGCCGGGCGTGGGCCAGATTCGACGACGGTCAGGTGGTGTTCAAGGCCGAGGTCGGATCGGTGTCCTCGCGGGTGGGGCAGATCCAAGGCGTCTGGGTGCATCCGATGTATCGCGGGCACGGGTTCGGGGCGGCAGGTACCGCGACGGTCGCGGAGGCCGTCATCGCCGAGGGCCGCATCGCCAGCCTCTACGTCAACAGCTTCAACACGGTGGCCCGCAGCGCCTACGCGCGCATCGGCTTCAGCCAGGTCGCGACGTTCGCCACAATTCTCCTGGACTGACTCGCTGTCCGCCTACCGTGTCGGCGGTGTCCGCCGACATACCATGGGCGGCGATGAACCTGCGGCCATATTCTCGCTTACGCGTCGTCCAGTCGATCGCCCTCTGCGGCGCCGCTGTGCTGACGGTGGGTCTCACGGCGTGCACGCCGAGGCCGGACGGTCCGGAACCGGCCGCGCAGGCGTTTCTGACGGCCTTCGCCGAGCAGGACTCGGAGGAGGCCGCCGATCTGTCGGACCGGCCCGACGTCGCCCGCCAAGCCCTCGAGTCCGCGTGGACGTCGCTGCAGGCCGAGTCTCTCGACGCCCGGACGACGGATGTCCACGTCAGCGGTGACACGGCCACCGTCGGGTACACGTACGAGTGGCATCTGCCGAAGGACCGGGTGTGGACGTATTCGGGTGAACTCCAGATGGGGCGGCGCGGCGGCGACTGGGCCGTGCGGTGGAGTTCCACCAACGTCCATCCCCGGCTGGGTGATCGGCAGACGATGTCGCTGCGGTCCACTGCCGCCCCGCGGGCCCGGGTCAACGAGCATTCCGGGTCGGACGTCCTCGTGCCCGGAGTGGTGTACCGCGTGAAGTTCGATGCGGCGCAGTCGGGCAACGTGATCGGCAGCGCCCAGTCCCTGGCGTCGGCGCTCGCCACGTTCGACAACACGCTCACTGCGCAGTCGATCGCCGAATCGGCGACGGCGGTGAAGGGCGACTACCTCGTCACCAGGCTGCGGTCGGACGACTACGAACAGGTCGCCGGCGTGCTCGGCGCCATTCCCGGTGTGAGCGTGTCCGACGAGGCGGATCTCGTGGCCACCGACCGGAACTTCGCACCCGATCTGGTCGGTCAGGTGAAGAAGACCGTGATCGACGAGGTCGACGGCAAGGCCGGCTGGAGTGTGGTGACGGTCAACCAGAACGGTGTCGACACGGACGTGCTCACCGAGACGGCGCCGCAGACCTCCCCGTCGTTCTCGATCAGCCTCGACCGTCCCATCCAGATCGCCGCGCAGAACGCCGTCAATGCTCGCACCGACCAGACGATGATGGTCGTCATCCAGCCGTCGACCGGCGACGTCCTGGCCGTCGCACAGAACAAGGCCGCGGACAGGGACGGTCCGGTCGCGCTCACCGGCCTGTATCCGCCCGGTTCGACGTTCAAGATCATCACCGCCGGCGCCGCGATCTCGTCGGGAATCGCGACACCCGACACGATGGTGCCGTGTCCGGGACGCATCGAGATCGGTGAACGCAGCGTCCCGAACTACAACGAATTCGCGCTCGGCACCGTGCCGATGGCGACGGCGTTCGCCCGCTCCTGCAATACGTCGTTCGCGAAACTCGCCAGCGAGATGCGGCCCGACGCACTGACGGTCGCGGCGTCGCAGTACGGAATCGGGCCCGACTACGAAGTGGTGGGCTTGCCGACCGACTCGGGTTCGGTGCCGCCGGCCGAGGATCTGGTGCAGCGAACCGAGGACGGGTTCGGGCAGGGCAAGGTGGTGGTCAGCCCGTTCGGAATGGCGTTGGCCGCCGCGACCATCGCGCACGGTTCGACGCCCGTGCCGCGGTTGATCGCCGGACGGGAAACCACGATCGACGGCGAGCATCCTCAGATCAGCCCGGAGATGGTCGACGGGCTGCGCGGGATGATGCGTCTCGTGGTGACGAGCGGTACCGCGGAGCGGATCGAAGACCAGGGCGAGGTGTACGGCAAGACGGGTGAGGCGGAGGTCGAGGGCGGTTCGCACGCCTGGTTCGTCGGCTACCGCGGCGACCTCGCGTTCGCGACGCTGGTGGTGCGCGGCGGCAGTTCCGACAACGCCGTCGCCGTCACCCGCGACATGTTCGCCGCGCTGCCCGAGGGGTACTGACACCGACGCTGTCCACCGATCGGGGGACGCGGAATTCATCCTGTTCAGGGGCTGATCGGTGGACAGACGCTGCCCCCGGGGCGGTCCATAGTTGGTTGCAGACGGAAGAACCCGCACAGCCGGGATCGAAAAGCCAACGTGGACAGGAAGTCGGACCATGACCATCAGTGCAGAAGTGAACCGCGTGGAGACAGCGAACGGCACCCGGAGGGTGTTGTTCGTCGGGCGCCCGGGCGCCGGTACGGAGCTTACGCGGTGGGTTGCGTTGCGGCAGTGGGCTTCCGACCGTGGAATGGAATCGATCAGCGAATGTGAGGGTGACGTCGTCTGCGCGATCGCGACCGAGGACGTCCTGGACGGACTCTGTTCGCCATCCGATGCGATGGCGATGCAGCTGGCGCGGGCTCGAGGGGTGCCCTGCGTCGGCGTTCGCGACGCACACGTTCTCGAGGATGCGATCTGACATGGGGTTCGAGATCATCGAACGCGGCGAGACCCTGGTGGCCGGTCTGCCCGTGCGAAGCCCCCAGCGGGCGTTGGGGAAACTGAGCGACCCCCGCCTGGACCGTGCATGGACGCGCGTGCTCCACCACGAGGTCGGGGGACCGCTCGCGTCCACCTACATCGACTTCGCTCCCGACGTCGAGTCGTATTACACCCAGATCGTCGGGTACGAATGCGCGACGGTGGACGACGCCACTCGGGGTCACGTCATTTCGCGGATACCGCCCGGCACGTACGCCAAATTCTCTTCGCGGGGAATGTTTCCCGACGTGATGCTGCGGCTGTGGGCGCAGGTCAGCGAGGCGGAGACGAACGGCGACATCGAGCGGACGTACACCGGGGACCTCGAAGCGTACCCCCACGCCTACGCCGTGGATCTGTACATTCCGATCCACGTGGACGAGTCCGGGGCGCCGTCGAGTGCAGTGGGGTCGAGTGCGGTGGGGTCGAGTGTGATGGGTGAGAAGCGATGATCGAGATCGTCAAGAGGCAGGCCGAATCGTTTGTGGGCCTGACCATTCCCGAAGGCAAACCCGGACGTCCCGGGCCGGGCCGGGAACTCGTCGACTACACGGTGGAGCGGATCAGGGATCGGGGGATCTCCGAGATCTTCGTCGTCTACGCGGCGTCCCCGCCGCCGCGCACGTTCACGGTCGTCGTCGGATACCCGTGCGATTCGACCGACAAGATGGAACCCGGCGACGTCCTGGTCGGCGTGCGTTCCGGCTATTTCGCCCGATTCTGTTGCGAGGACGAATCGGAACCGGAGGCGCTCGCCGAGACGTGGAGCGTCGCCGACTACGCGGCGGCGCGCGGCCGGATCGAACGCGCCTTCGCGGAGGACTTCGAGGTGCATCATCCGGACGGGTCCGTCGAACTGTTCCTCTCGTTGTACTGAGCGGCGACCGGGCGGGTCACTCGTGCTCGGCGAGTTTCTCGGGGTCGATCTGGGGCCCGCTCTTGCCGAGCCTCTTGTTCACGAGGACGGTCCCGGCCCACAGCACGACACCGATTCCGAGGAGAACGCCCGCGATCTGGTACTGCACCGCGGGACGGTCGGCGAAAGGAGTGACCAGGAAGCCACACGTGAGGGCGCCGATGATCGGAAAGATGGTCGGCACCCGGAAATGCTTGTGCTCCACCGGCTGCTTGCGCAAGACGAGCACGGTGATGTTGACGATGGTGAACACGCCCAGCAGCAGCAGCGCGGTGGTGCCGCCGAGTTCGGGGACCTCACCGACGAACGTGATGAGGCCGAAGGCGAGGATCGTGGTGAAGACGATGGCAACGTACGGCGTGCGCCGCGTGGCGTGAACCTTGCCGAGCGGGGGAGGCAGGACGCCCTCGCGGCTCATGCCGTACAGCAGCCGGCTCGCCATCAGCATGTTGATCAGCGCCGTGTTGGCGACGGCGAACATGGTGATGAATGCGAAGATCCCGATCGGGAACCCGGGCGCCCCGGCCTGAACGACCTTCAGCAGCGGGGTGTCACCCTCGCCGAGTTCGCTCACGGGTACGAGGGCGATCGCGGTGATCGACACGAACACGTAGATGCAGCCGGTGATGATCAGGCCGGTCAGCAGGACCTTGGGGAAGATGCGGCTCGGTTCCTTGCATTCCTCGGCCATGTTGACCGAGTCCTCGAACCCGACCATCGCGAAGAAGGCGAGGGCGGTGCCCGCGACGACCGCGCCGAGTGCGGATCGGTCGCCGGTGTCGAACGTGGCGACCCGGGAGAAGTCGCCGTCTCCGACGCCGAGGGCCCACAGCCCGATCATGATGATGATCAGGAGACCGGACAGCTCGACGCAGGTGAGGACGACGTTGGTCTTGACGCTCTCGCTGACTCCGCGGAAGTTGACGAGACCCACCAGCGTCATGAAGCCGAGACCGAGCAGGGTGATGCCGATCCCGGTGGAGAAGTCGAGGTCGAACGCCTCGACGAAATTGGCGGCGAACGCCCGCGACGCCGTCGACGCGGACGTGATTCCCGAGCACATCACCGCGAACGCGACCATGTACGTGAGGAAGTGCACCCCGAACGCCTTGTGCGTGTACAGGGCGGCGCCTGCGGCCTTCGGGAACTTGGTGACCAGCTCCAGATAACTGAATGCGGTGATGATCGCGACGACGAATGCCACCAGGAACGGCAGCCATACCGCGCCCCCGACCTGATTGGCCACCTTTCCGGTGAGCGCGTAGATGCCGGTGCCGAGGATGTCTCCGACGATGAACAGCAGGAGCAGCCCCGGGCCCATCACCCGCTTGAGGCTGGGCTGTTCGGGCGAATTCGAATCCGGTGCGTTCGAACTCGTGGCGTCCGCTGTCGATCCCATGATCCACCGCCTTTCGCTACCGCCTGCGTCCCTCGTTCGAGGAGACTGTGTTCGCTAGGGGAGCAGCCCGAGCCTGCGCGCGGTGACCACCGCCTCGTGCCGCGACCGTGCGTCGAGCTTGCTCATGGCACTGCGCAGGTAACTCTTCACCGTCTCGGGGCCCACCGAGAGGCGCTGTGCTGCTTCACTGTTGGTGCATCCCAGGGCCACGTGAGACAGGACGTCGATCTCGCGTGGGGTGAGGCGGACGCCGGGGTCCTCGTCCGCGCTGTCGGCGTCCGGCCGCAGAATGCCCGCCAGTCGCTGCGACAGCCCGCGGAGACGGGCCTGCAACGACGTGTCGGCGACGGTCTGTGCGACACTCCGCAGCTCCGCGTGGATGTTGCGGAGTTCCTCGGTGGTGGCGCCGCCGGCGCCGCTGACGTCGAGCGTCTTCATCATCTCGAGGCGGCGATCGACCTCGTCCCGGATGGCGATCTCGGTGCCGAGGCGCCGGGACGCCGCGACGACGATGTCGGCGGTGCGGTCGCCGATCGGTGCGCAGTCGCGGATGGCGGCGTAGAGCACCGCGCGCGAACTGCCCCGCACCATGACCGGCACCGCGAGGATGGACCGGAGTCCCTCACTGAGGACGGGCCGGTCGTAGTGGTGGGTAATGGTCGAGGAGCGGCCGTAGTCGTTGACCGCCACCGGTGTGCGCTGGGCGACGACGCGGCCACCGAGACCGGAACGCGAGGGGATTGCGAGGCCCTTGAGGTTGTTGGTGCGGGTGCCGACGAACTCGCTGAGGTGCAGTGTGCCGTCCTGGACCTCGCCGCCGAACAGGACCGGCGCGACACCGTGAGCTGCGATGGAGCGCAGCTCACCCCGAAGTGCGTCCCCGTCCCGAGGGCGCAGCAGCGACGGTGCACGAGCAACCAAGTCGGTCACCCCTTTCCGGGGGTAGTCACAGCGGTCTGTGAGCTAGATCATAACCGTAGTGAGTTCGGGCGACGGCCCGATCATCTGTCACGGGCCATGAGAGCACAAGGAGTACCGCATGACCACCGATCCCACCGCACGCGTGCGTGAGCTGCTGGACCAGTACGACACGCCGACGGCGTCCGCCGCGGAACTGCTGTGTGATCGACACCCCGCCGACGACGTGGCATTCACCGTCGTCGAATCGGATCTGTCGTCGACGGACCTCACCTACGGCTACCTGCGCGAGCAGTCCACGCGATTCGCCGCCGCACTCGCGGACCTCGGCGTCGAGCCGGGTGACCACGTCGCGACGCTGATGGGCAAGTCGGCCGAACTGGTCGTCGCGCTGCTCGGCATCTGGCGCCGGGGTGCCGTCCACGTTCCCCTGTTCACCGCGTTCGCGCCGCCCGCGATCGCGTTCCGGCTGGGCGCGAGCGGGGCGAAGGTCGTGGTCTCCGACGCCAACCAGCTCGACAAGCTGACTCCAGGGGAGGACATCCCCGCGGACGCGTCCTGGCAGGTCGTCGTCGTGGGCGGGGCCGGCGCCGATGCGCTCGACTTCGCGACGCTCGTGGAGTCGCACGACGCCGCGGATGCGAAGGGTGCGGCCGTCACGGTCGGCGGCGACGGACCCCTCGTCCAGTTGTTCACCAGCGGCACGACCGGCACACCGAAGGGGGTGCCGGTGCGGCTGCGGGCCCTCGCGTCGTTCCACGCCTACCAGGAGTTCGGCCTCGACGTCCGCAAGGACGACGTGTTCTGGAACGCCGCCGACCCCGGCTGGGCGTACGGCCTGTACTACGCCCTGCTCGGGCCCCTCGCCGCGGGCATCCGCAGCATCCTGCTGCACGCCGGGTTCTCCGCGCCCCTCACCTGGCAGGTGATGGAGCGCTTCGGCGTCACCAACTTCGCCGCCGCGCCCACGGTCTACCGCAGCCTGCGGGCCGACCCCACGCCGATCCCCGAGACGGTGACACTGCGGCGCGCGTCGTCGGCGGGTGAACCGCTCACCCCCGACGTGATCTCGTGGGCCGAGGCCAACCTGAACGTGTTCGTGCGCGACCACTACGGCCAGACCGAGCACGGCATGTTCATCGCCAACTCCTGGGCCGACGGACTGCGGGACGAGGTGCGCGACGGGTCCATGGGCAAACCGCTGCCGGGGTGGGCGTGCGCCGTCCTCGAGGACGACTCCGACGCGATCGCGCCGCCGCGCACCCCGGGTCGGGTCGCGATCGACACACTGGGCAGCCCACTGATGTGGTTCACCGGCTACGTCGACGCCCCGGAGAAGACCGCGCAGCGGTTCACCGCCGACGGTCGCTGGTATCTCACCGGCGACGCCGGGCAGACCGACGAGGACGGCTTCTTCTTCTTCTCCGCCCGCGACGACGACGTGATCATCATGGCCGGCTACCGGATCGGGCCCTTCGACGTCGAGAGTGTGCTCGTGATGCACGACGAGGTCGTCGAGGCTGCGGTCGTCGGGATGCCCGACGAGTTGCGCGGTGAGGTGCTCGAGGCGTTCGTGGTCCTGCGCGAAGGCGTCGACGGGACCGACGAACTGGAGGTCGAACTGCAGACGCTGGTGAAGAAGAAGTTCGCGGCGCACGCCTACCCGCGCACCGTGCACTTCGTCCCCAACCTGCCCAAGACTCCCAGCGGCAAGGTGCAGCGGTACCTGCTCCGCCAGAAGTAGGCGGCTCCGCCGCCCGTGCGCCTTTCTGGTAGCNTAGCTCCAGCTACCAGAAAGGCGCACGGGTGCGTCAGCGCCCGCGGATGCGGCCGACGACCAGCAACGCGAGGAGGGTGACCGCGAGCAGCAGCGTGGTGTCGGCTGCGGCGAGGAAGACCTGACCGCGATCGGTGAGCCCGAAGATGCTCACCGGCAACGTCTTCCAGGTCGCCGGATACACCATCACGGTGGCGCCCAGTTCGCCCATCGACAGCGCGATCGACAGGCCCGCGGCGGCGCCGAGCGCAGGCAGCAGGAGCGGCAGCGTGATCCGCAGCAGGATCCGGGTGGGACCGGCGCCGAGGGATTCGGCGGCCTGCCGGTAGGCGGGATCGAGGCGGTCCAGAGCCGCCGAGACGGTGCTGAACGTGAACGCCAGCACGAGGATCGTGTGCGCCAGGATGACGATCCACTTCGTTCCGCCGAGCAGGAGCGGCCGTGAGTTGAACGCGATCAGCAGACCCAGTCCGATCGCCACGGACGGGATCGCGATCGGCAGGTGGAAGACGGCGTCGGTGATGCGGCGCAACCACGTCGGCGCCTCACGCGCTGCCAGTGCCGCCCACGTCCCGACCACCAGTGCCAGTGCGCCTGCGATGAGCGCCGTCTGCAGGCTGACGGTGAGACTGGCGAGGTTCTCGTCGGACAGTGCCGTCGCAAAGTTCCGGCCGCCGAGGTCCGACGGCAGTGGGCCCGTCCAGGACCCGGCCAGCGCGGCCGCGATCACGGTGGCGATGGGTGCCACGAACACGACGGTCACGACGACCGCGAACAC
The DNA here is from genome assembly GCF_048381435.1 of Rhodococcus mengyinensis. NCBI lineage: Bacteria > Bacillati > Actinomycetota > Actinomycetes > Mycobacteriales > Nocardiaceae > Rhodococcus > Rhodococcus mengyinensis. The sequence goes on from NZ_JBLWIT010000105.1 coordinate 169,256, forward strand.
GGCCAGGATCAGGGCTCTAGACCTTCTCGTCCACAGCAGCACGGCTGCCTCCCGTCAGCGTGGCGAACACGAATCGGTATGTGCAGTACAGGGTCAGCGACAGCGCCACCTGGACGGTGGCGATCACTGCGGCGCCCGGCAGGTCGAACGTGACGATGCCGCGCGTGTAGATCAGGGCGGGCAGCGTCACCACGTCCTTGGCGCCCGTGAACAGGACGATGCCGAACTCGTTGAGGGTGAGCAGCAGCACCAGCGATCCACCCGCCAGCAGTGCGGGCCACGCCTCGGGCATCACCACGGTCCGGAGCACCCGCAGCGGCGACGCCCCGAGACTGGCGGCGACGTCGAGTTGTTCGCGGGGGATCTGGGTGAACGCGGCGAGCAGGGGGCGGACGACGAACGGCGTGAAGAACGTGACCTCCGCGGCGATCACCCCGAGTGGGGTGCCGAGGAAGTTCAGCGGTCCGTCGGCGTCGCCGGTGATCCGCGCGATCAGCGCGTTCACTGCTCCGGCGGTGCCGTAGAGGAACGTGAACGCCAGCGTGATCAGGAACGACGGCAGTGACAGCACCGCGTCGATCAGCCGTCCCACGACCTTCGATCCCGTGAACGGGACGAACGCCAGGACGAGCGCGAGGAATGTGCCGAGGATCAGGCAGCCGAGGGTGGAGAGGGCGGCGATCTGCACCGTCCGCCACAGGGCTGTGCGGAACAGTTCCGAGCCGAGCACCCTGGACCAGTTGTCCAGACCGGAACCGGTCTCGGAGTCGAGGGATTCGGTGAGCACCCGCGCCATCGGGTAGACGGCGAATCCGAGTACGAGCAGCAGGGGTGGGAGCGTCCACGCGATGCCTCGCCACCGGAACGGCTCGCGGGAGAGCGGTGCCGTCGCGGCGGGCGGACGCTCGAGGGTCGCGGTCATGTCGCCGGTACCAGGACGCTGCCGTCGGACGGGAACTGCACGCCGACGACGGTGCCCGGACCACGCTGGTCGTGACCGGACACGTCCGCGTCCACCTGCACTCCCTCGAAATCGTCGACGGCGAGCGTGATCCGCGTGGTCGATCCCCGCCACACCGTCGAGACGATCCGCGCCGCGAACGAACCCCGCGCGCCGGGCGCCGTCAGCGTCACCGCGTGCGGGCGGACACACAGGAATGCGGGCAGGTCCGACTCCCACTCCACGTGCCCGATGTCGGGTTGCGGCGCGGTTGCAGTGAGGGGAACGCCGCCGATCGACACGAGCGCCGACGTCCCGATCACCCGGGTGACGGTGCACGGCAGCAGGTTGGCGCCGCCGAGGAATTCCGCGGTGAAACTGCTCGGCGGCCGCTTCCAGAGGTTCTCGGCGGTGTCGATGTCGGCGAGCCGGGAGTTCCGCATGACGGCGATCCGGTCGGCCAGTGCCAGCGCCTCGCTCTGATCGTGCGTGACGTAGAGCATCGCGGTGTCGGGCAGGGCCGCCCGCAGCCCCGCGAGCTCACCGAGCATGCTCTCGCGCAGTTGGGCGTCCAGCGCGGCGAGCGGTTCGTCGAGCAGCAGAACCGAGGGCCGGATCGCGAGGGCCCGCGCGATCGCGATCCGCTGCTGCTGTCCGCCCGACAGTTCGCGGGGCAGGCGCTTGCCGTAGGCGGACATGCCGACCATGTCGAGTGCCTCGGCCACCCGCGCGCCGATCTGCGCGCGCGGCACCCGTTGGGAGCGGAGGCCGAACGCGACGTTGTCGGCCACCCGCATGTGCGGAAACAGCGCGTAGGACTGCACGACGACGCCGATTCCCCGTTTCGCGGGTGGTAGGTCGGTGACGTCGCGGGATCCGAGCCGCACGGAACCCGAAGTGGGGCGGACGAATCCCGCGAGTGCCTTCAGTGCGGTCGACTTTCCGGATCCGCTCGGGCCGAGCAGGGCCACCGTCTCACCGCGGCCGACGCGCAGGTTGAAGTCGATCAGGGCGTGAGTCACGCCCTTGCCGCGGCCGTAGCCGACGGTGACGCGGTCGAACGTGATGGCCGGCGCGGAGAAGTCGGTGGCTCCGCGGACCGCAGTGGTGTGCGACGGCTGTGCCCGCCTGGCTGGAGTTCCCGACACGATCAGCTCCCGGTGGCCTTCTGGTACGCCGCGATGTCCGAATCGAGTTCGGTGAGTACGTCGTTCCAGTTCGGCGACCACACCTGCACCCCCTGCAGTGCTCGCGCCGGGGCGCTCTCGCCCGCGGTGGCGCGCACGTCTTCGCGGACCGACATGCCGAGCGCGTCGTCGGCGACCGTCTTCTGCGACTCCTCGGACAGCAGGAACTCCATCAATTGCCCGCCTTGCTCGCTGCGGGGCGCGCCCTTCGTCAGACCCATCACGTACGGCAGGGCGACGGTGGTGCGGGTGCCGTCGGCGGCGGCGGGGAAGAAGAGGTCGAATGTCGAACCGTCCTCGGCGACGGACGTGAGGTTCATCTGGACGTCACCGTTGGCGACGAGCAGTTCGCCGTTGCTGACCTTCGGCTGCAGCTTGCCGGTCGAGGACGACGGTCCCACGTTGTTGACCTGCAGCTTGGTGAGATAGTCGAGTGCGCCGTCCTTGCCCCTCAGGTGCTGCAGGAGCAGCAGCACCGCGGTGCCGTCGCCGGCCTGGCCGGGGGTCGAGTACTGGATCTTGCCCTTGAACTGGTCGGACAGCAGGTCGTCCCAGGTCCGGGGAGCAGGCGAGGCCGCCGGGTTGGCGATGAAGGACAGGTAGTTCTCGACGACGGGAACGAAGTGACCGGCCGCGTCCTTCTCCGCCGCGGGAACCGCGGAGGCGTCGACACCGCTCGGAACGAGCAGTCCCTGGGAGTCGGCCTTCTGGATGAACGGCGGCAGCGTGACGACGACGTCGGCCTGCGGGTTCGACTGTTCCTTCTCGAGGCGAGAGACGACTTCGCCGGATCCGGCCTCGACGAGGTTGACCGCGATCCCGGTCTGTGCGGTGAAGGCGTCGAAACGCGATTTGTACCAACCGGAGAGCCCGTCGGCGCTGTAGACGGTGACGGTGTCGGTGCCCGAACCGGCGGCGGTGCCGGTTCCGCCGCAGGCGGTTCCGAGGGTGAGGACGGTCGCGGCCAGGGCGGCAGCGGCGATCCGGGGGCGAAGACGCATGACGGGTTCCTAACGATGAGGGGGATTGCGAAACGGAGCTTGCCGTTTGGTCTAGACCAGTGGGCCACTGCGAGAAGAACGGCAGGTGAACAATTGGTATAGACCATTTTTCGGGTACGCTCGGCCGCATGAACGACGACAGCGGCGCGTCCGGGGAGTCCGCGTTGATCGACACTGCGGTGGCGCTGCGGTCGCTGTGCTGCGTCTACGACGGCGAGGGGTGCGACTGGCTCACACCGCAATTCAGAGGGTCGACGACGTGATTGCCGTCGCGCGCAGAGTGCGAGACACGGTGATACCCACACCATGACGGAAACGCGGAACGTCCCCAAGTACTACCGGGTCCGCACCGAACTCGAGTCGATCCTCGCCGAACTCGAGGTGGGGGACGCGGTCCCTGCGGAGCGGGAACTGGCCCTGCGGTTCACGGTGTCCCGCGAGACGGTGCGGCAGGCCATCCACGAACTGCTGGTCGAGGGTCGCGTCGAACGTCGTGGCCGCGGCACCGTCGTCGCCAGCCCGAAGCTCGTGCAGCCGCTGTCGTTGCGGTCCTACACCGAGGGGGCGCTCAGTCAGGGCCGGGTACCCGGGCGCGAACTGGTGACGTTCGAGGAACTCGGTGCCGACGCGGACCTCGCCGAGGCGCTCGGTCTCGCGTTCGGGGCGCCGGTGATCCACCTCGAACGCGTCCTGCTCGCGGACGACGAGAAGATCGGGCTCGAAAGCACCCATCTGCCCGCCGAACGGTTCGGGGAGATGGCGCGCAGGTTCGACCCGGGCACCTCGCTGTACGCGGCGATCCGCGAGACCGGCGTGGTGTTCGCGTCGGCGACCGAGCGGATCGAGACGGTGCTGGCCTCCCCGCGGGAGGCCGCGCTGCTCGACTCGACCACCGCGATGCCGATGCTGCGGCTCCATCGTGTCTCGCTCGACACCGACGGCGTCCCGATCGAACGGGTGCGTTCCCTCTACCGCGGCGACCGGATCGCCTTCCTCACCACACTGCGGGAGTGATGTCGACGCGCACGACGGGTCCGGGGGCGTCCGGGTCGTGCACGGGGCTAACCTGGTACCCATGTCTGTCCGCACAGCACTGAGCCCCGGAACCGTGTCGCCCGTCCTCGCCGTACCGGCGGGGATCGAGCGTCCCGAGTACGCGTGGAAGCCCACGGCGAAGGAAGGCAACGAGCCGTGGGTGCAGACCCCGGAGACCATCGAGGCCATGCGGGTGGCGAGCAAGATCGCGGCGCAGGCCCTGCAGGAGGCCGGTAAGGCGGTGGCGCCGGGTGTCACCACCGACGAGCTCGACCGCATCGCGCACGAGTACATGATCGATCACGGCGCCTACCCGTCGACGCTCGGATACAAGAGTTTCCCCAAGTCGTGCTGCACGTCGCTGAACGAGGTGATCTGCCACGGCATCCCCGACTCGACGGTGATCCAGGACGGCGACATCGTCAACATCGACGTCACCGCGTACATCGGCGGCGTGCACGGGGACACCAACGCCACGTTCCTCGCCGGGGACGTCGCCGAGGAGAACCGGTTGCTGGTGGAGCGGACCCACGAGGCGACGATGCGCGCCATCAAAGCCGTCAAGCCGGGCCGTGCACTCAACGTCATCGGCCGCGTCATCGAGTCGTACGCGCACCGCTTCGGCTACGGCGTGGTCCGCGACTTCACCGGACACGGCATCGGCACCACCTTCCACAACGGCCTCGTCATCCTCCACTACGACGAGCCCTCCGTGGACACGGTCATCGAACCCGGCATGGTGTTCACGATCGAACCGATGATCAACCTCGGCGACATCGGCTGGGAGATCTGGGACGACGACTGGACCGTCGTCACCAAGGATCGCAAGTGGACGGCTCAGTTCGAGCACACCATCGTGGTCACCGAGACCGGCAACGAGATCCTCACCCTGCCTTGAGTGAGAGCCGGTGGAAGGGCGCCCTGCTCGTCGCCGGCACCACGTCCGACGCGGGCAAGAGTGTGCTCGTCGCGGGACTGTGCCGGATGCTCGCGCGGCGAGGTGTCCGGGTGGCGCCGTTCAAGGCGCAGAACATGTCGAACAACTCCGTCGTCACGTTGGACGGCGGCGAGATCGGCCGGGCTCAGGCGCTGCAGGCCGCGGCCTGCGGACTCGAGCCGAGTGTCCGCTTCAACCCTGTACTGCTGAAACCGGGGAGCGACCGCACGTCGCAATTGGTGGTGCGCGGCCGCGCGGTCACGTCCGTCGGAGCCCGCGACTACATCGAGCACCGGCAGCACCTGCGTGCGGTGGTCGCCGAGGAACTGGCGTCGCTGCGCGCCGACTACGACGTCGTGATCTGTGAGGGAGCGGGCTCACCCGCCGAGATCAACCTGCGAGCCACCGACCTCGCCAACATGGGGCTCGCCCGGGCCGCGGGCCTGCCGGTGATCGTTGTCGGCGACATCGACCGCGGTGGAGTGCTCGCCCACCTGTTCGGCACCGTGGCGGTCCTCGAACCGGACGACCAGGCGTTGATCGCGGGATTCGTGATCAACAAGTTCCGCGGCGACGTGTCGTTGCTGGGGCCGGGCCTCGAGCAGTTGACGGCCGTGACGGGACGCCCGACGCTCGGGGTGATTCCCTTCGCCGAGGACCTGTGGCTCGACGCGGAGGATTCGCTCGGTGTGGTGGGGGACGCCCCGGTCGGACGTCCGGCGCCACCGATCGGCGACGACTGGCTGCGGGTGGCCGCGATCCGCATGCCCCGCATCTCCAATTCGACGGACGTCGAGGCGCTCGCGTGCGAACCCGGGGTGTCGGTGCGCTGGGTCACCGATCCGTCGCGGCTGGAGGACGCCGACCTGATCGTCCTGCCCGGCAGCAAGTCGACCGTGTCGGATCTGGAGTGGTTGCGCCGCAACGGCATCGCGGATGCGATCGCCGCGCACGCGAAACGCGGCGGTCCGGTGCTCGGCGTGTGTGGCGGCTACCAGATGCTCGGGTCCGTGATCGTCGACGACGTCGAATCCGGCCGGGGTGCGGTGCCCGGTCTCGGACTGCTCGACCTCGAGGTGGAGTTCGCCCCGGACAAGGTGCTCGCGCAGGTGCGCGGCAACGCCCACGGAGTTCCGGTGTCCGGGTACGAGATCCATCACGGCCGGGTGCGGCGCAACGGCGACGAGCCCCTGCTCCACGCGAGCAGTGGCGCCGCGGAAGGCAGTATCCGCGGCGCCGTGTACGGCACGCACTGGCACGGACTGCTGGAGACCGACCGTTTCCGCCGGCTCCTGCTGGACGACGTGGCCGAACACGCGGGGAGAACCGGTTTCGTCACCGCACCCGACACGGATGTCGCCGCGATCCGGACCGCTCAACTCGATCTGCTGGCGGATCTGGTGGAGAAGAACCTCGATCTCCGTGCCCTGGAGGACCTCCTCGGCGCAGGTGCCCCGGAAGGCCTCCCGGCCATCGCGTCGACCCTGGTGCGTTAGGCCGTCGCGCGGCGGACGAGCGCCCACGCCGCGACGATCCCCGCGGCCGCGGCCAGTGCCGGCAGCCACACCATCGGCACCGACCGGGGCGCGTCGGCGAACCAGTGGCCGATGTCCGGCCACCACTTCTGCCACGTGATCACGAACGCGGCGGCGCCTGCGGCGAGGAGAGTGCCGACGCCGAGCGTGAAGAGCCCCACCACCCGCCACCGGTGATGCAGTGCGCCCAGGAACATTCCGGCCGCCGCGGTCAGTGACAGGAAGGCGAAGTAGGCGGCCAGTTGTATGACCGGGTCGGACGTGAAGTAGTTGGGTATCGCGAACATCCGCATCCCCACACCCCAGCCGCCGGTGGCCTCCTCGATCAGCGACAGTCCGTAGAGCATTACCCCGAACACGAAGACCTGGACGGCGGCGACGATCAGGGTGGCCGCGAAATAGTCGCGTCGGGTGACGCTCATCCCCAGTGCGAACGGGAACGTCTGTGTCATGGCCTGCAGGTAGAACGCGAGAGCGAACCCGAACAGCGAGAAGACGCCGCCGGTGAAGTTGGTGTCGCTGCCGGTGTCGCCCACCATCGCGAAGATGGCCGCACCGATCGTGAACGACGCGACCAGCACGCCCAGTGGCCACGCGACGAGCAGGGGCCAGGCGACGGTGTGGATGCGGGAGACGGTCAGGACCCGGTTCGTCATCGTGCGTCCTCCTTGGTGGCCGTGGTGCTGCGGACCACGAGTTGCTGAAGGCTGAGCGGCTCGAAATGCAGGCCTTCGTCGACCGCCCGGTCCCGTTCGGAATCCGACAGGGTGGTCTGCACGGTTGCCCGTTCGTGATTACCCAGCGATTCACGGTGCAGGACAGTCTTGTTCGAGGTGAAGTCGGCGACGAGCGAAGCCAGGCCGGAGACGACGACGGCGCCTTCGCGCAGCGCGTCGGTGTCCTCGTCGAGGATGATCCGTCCCTTGTCGATCAGGATCACGTGTTCGATCAGGTCGCTGACCTCGTCGATGAGGTGTGTGGAGAGCACGACTGTGCGCGGGTGTTCGGCGTAGTCGGCGAGAAGCCGGTCGTAGAAGAGGTGCCGTGCCACGGCGTCGAGCCCGAGATACGGCTCGTCGAACAGGGTGAGCGGTGCGCGGGAGGCGAGACCGACCGTCACGCCGAGCGCGGACGTCATGCCCCGCGACAGCTTCTTCACCTTGCGGCACAACGGAAGGTCGAAATCCTCCAGCAGTGTCTGTGCGAACTCCTCGTTCCAGTGGGGGAGCAGGTGCCGTGCGGTCGCGAGGACGTGCCCGACCTTGAAGTCGTCCGGGTATTTCTGGCTCTCCTTGACGAAGCACACCTCGGTGAGTGCCCGGGAGTTCTCGTGCGGAGCCTGACCGAAGATCTCGACCGTGCCCGAAGTCTGGAACTCCTGGCCGGTGAGGATCTGCATGAGCGTGGTCTTGCCGGCGCCGTTGCGGCCGAGGAGGCCGTAGATCTTGTTCTCCTGCAGGGAGAAGTCGATCCCGTCGAGTGCGACGAAGTCGCCGAATCGCTTGCCGAGGCCCCGCGCCGAGGCGACCGTCTTCGTGTCGAATGCTGTGCCGATCATCGTGCTCCCTCCCGTTGGTCGAGCATGGTCTTGAGTTCGGCGATGCTGACGCCGAGTTTGTCCGCCTCGGTGACGAGCGGGTCGATGAACTGGCGCGCGAACCGCTCGCGTCGCCGGAAGCGCAGCGCGTTCCGGGCGCCGGAGGTGACGAACATTCCGATTCCCCTCTTCTTGTAGAGGATCCCGTCGGCGACGAGCTGATTCAGCCCCTTGGCTGCGGTCGCCGGGTTGATCCGGTGGAACGCGGCGAGCTCGTTGGTGGACGGCACCTGGCCTTCTTCGGGAAGGGTTCCGTCGATGATCGAGTTCTCGATGAGTTCTGCGATCTGCTGGAACAGCGGTCTGCCGTTGTCGATCATCGACGCCCGCCTCGTCGGTTGATCGGTTCATTACTCATGTAATGAACCATAGAACCAGGGAGGTCCGAGCGCAAGACGTCCCCGATCGCGTAGTTTTTAGCCCATGGAACTGACGCACGTGGCGGTGGGAAATGGAACCTGCACGGTCCGCATCGACGGACCGGAGAGCAAACACACCGTTCTCCTACTGCCGGGGGCCGGCGACGGACCGGATGTCTACGACGGCGTCTGCGAGCGCCTGCACAATTCCGATCTGCGCACGATCGTGCCCGAGGACATCACCGGTCTCGACGAGACGACGATCATGGCTCTGCTCGACGAACTGAAGGTCGGGTGGGTCAATCTCGTCGGCAGCCGCGAAGGAGCCGAACTGGCGTGGTCGCTGGCGGCTCGCCAGTTCGGACGCTTCGCCAGCCTCGTGGTGGCCGACCGGGGGCATCCGGCGGCACCCGACTCCGCCGGTGCGGTGCGCGGATCCGACTGCCCGCCGGTCGAACTCCCCACGACCGTGATGGTCGGCAGCCCCGACCGGCGTGCCGAGGCGGACGCGAGCGGCCGCTTCGTCTACTCCGACTTCCGCGTCGTTCAACTCGACGACGTCACCAACGTCCCGGCCGCGGCGGCGGCGGAGCTGGCCACCGAGATCGTCCTCCGTACCAGCCCCTGGTAGATCCCGGCCCCACGCCGAGCGCGACCGTGTTCAGCGTGGGGCGTACATGATGACGGCCATGCCCAGCAGGCAGATCAGGGCGCCCGAGACGTCCCAGCGGTCCGGGCGGAAACCGTCCGCCACCATGCCCCAGATCAGCGAGCCCGCGACGAACACCCCGCCGTACGCGGCGAGGATGCGGCCGAAGTGGGCGTCCGGCTGCATCGTCGCGACGAACCCGTACGCACCGAGCGCCGCCACACCGGCGCCGATCCAGATCCAGCCCCGGTGCGCGCGGACGCCCTGCCACACCAGCCACGCGCCGCCGATCTCGAACAGCGCCGCGACGGCGAACAGCGCGACGGACTTGGCGACCGTCACTCGGGCGGCAGCTCGAGGCCGAGGAGAGCGTTCTCGACGACCTCGGGCAGCGCCGGGTGGATCCAGTACTGTCCCCGCGCCATCTGCTGCGCCGTCAGCCCGAAGCTCATCGCCTGGATCAGCGGCTGGATCACCGTGGGTGCCTGGGCGCCGATCACGTGCGCACCGAGCAGACGCCCGGTGCCGCGTTCGGCGATGACCTTGCACAGCCCCTCGTCGTCCTCCATCGCCCACCCGTAGGCGACGTCGCCGTACGCCTGCACCTTCACCGTGATGTCCCAGCCCGCCTCCCGGGCCTCGGCCTCGGTCAGCCCGACGTGCGCGATCTGCGGGTCGGTGAACACGGCGGCGGGTACGAACCGGTGGTCCGCGGCGCGCAGACCCGACGTGTCCTTCCACGCGTCCTGCAGGAGATTGTGCTGAACCACTCGCGCCTCGTGGTTGGCGACGTGCTTGAGCTGGTACGGCGAGGAGACGTCACCGAGCGCGAAAACGCCTTCGGCACTGGTCCGTTGGTAGTCGTCGACCACGACGCGTCCCTCGTCGTCGAGGTCGATGCCACCGGCGGCGGCCCCGATGGCGTCGCCGTTCGACTGCCGCCCGGTCGCCACCAGGAGAACGTCACCCGAGACGACGGTGCCGTCCTCGAGTTCGACCGCGACGCCGTCACCGTCGCGGCGCACGGCCGCGACGGCGCTGCCGCGGTGCACGTCCCATTTCTTCTGGGCGAGATCCGTGAACCGGCGCGAGACGTCCTCGTCGAGGTGCCGCAGCAGGTGGGAGCTGCGCGCGATCAGCGACACCCGGGTGCCGAGCGCGGAGAACACGTGCGCGAACTCGGCGGCGATGTATCCCGCACCGATGATCACCATGCGCTCGGGCAGCTCCGGCAACCGCATGATGTCGTCGTTCGTGTAGTACCGCACACCGGATTCCCGGACCACGTCGGGAATGATCGGCCGGGACCCGGCCGCGATCACCACCTGGTCGGCGGTGACGACCTCCCCGGTTCCGGTGTCGAGGGTCCGTGGGCCCACGAACGTCGCGTGCCCGCGGAACAGCGTGGTGTTCGGGCTGTCCTCGGCGCGGTAGCGCTCCCCGCCTGCCGAGATCGGGTCGATTCGGCCGAAGACCCGTTTGACGATGTCCGGCCAGCGCACCCCCTCGAGCTCCGCGTCGACGCCGTACTTCGCGGAATTGCCGACCGTGCGGGCCACCTCCGCGGCGTAGACGAACATCTTCGTCGGGATGCAACCCACGTTCAGGCACGTCCCGCCGAAGATGCCCTCCTCCAGGATCGCGACCGTCTTGTCGGCGAAGCGTTCGTCGGGCAGCGAGTTTCCGGACCCCGAACCGATGATCGCCAGATCGAAATGTGTCATCGGTTGGCCTCCGCCGCGTTGTGGCCGTGCAACCAGTCGAGCCAGAGGTCCACTTCGGCGAACGCCTCCGCCCGGGGCTTGTCGGCGGACAGGAACACGTCGTGCCGGGCGCCCGCGATGGGCACGATCGTGGTGCGGTCACCGAGGCACCCCGCCCAGCGGGCGATCTGCCGGACGTCGAGGACGGCGTCGGCCGTGTCCACCCTGGGGTCGTACCGCGGCGCGAAGTACGACGCCTTGGACCGGAGGATCAGGGCCGGAACCCCGATGTCGAGACCGCGGTGCAACTGGGCGTGCCCACGGCGCACCGCACGCAACCACCCGAACGTCACCGGGAAACCGCTCAGCGGCTTCCAGTCGAGGTTGTAGTTCCAGATGCCGTTGCCCTCCACGTGCAGGCTCACGCCGTATGTGTCGAGCCCGGTCTTCGGGATGATCGACTTGCGTTTGACGCGCCCGAGCGCATCGACGGCCACCGTCCCCACGTTCCGCAGGTACGACGGACCCTGCAGGTCGAACCACGGGCTGTTGAGGATGACCCCGCTGATGCCGAGTGCCGCGGTGCCGCCCGGCTTGCGCTGCAGGCGGTGCAGCCACAGCGGCAGAACCAGACCGCCCGTCGAATGCGCGACCAGCAGGACCTCCCCGTCACCGGTCTGTTCCCGGACCTGGCGCAACGCCTCGTTCAGCTCGGCGTCGTACAGCGTCAGATCGGAGACGAAGTGCGGCGTCTGGCCGGGTTCGAGCGAGCGGCCGCACTTGCGCAGGTCGAGCGCGAAGAACGCGTAACCCTGTTCGGCGAAGTGCTCGGCCAAGTGCTTCTGGAAGAAGTAGTCGGTGAATCCGTGAACGTAGAGCACGGCGCGGCCGGTCTTCTTCGTCTCCTGCGCGGGCTGGTAGCGGATCAGTGTCGCCTTCACCTCTCCCTCGCCGTCTGGGTCGGTGCCGAGAGGAATGGTCAGCTGCTGATATCCGTCGCCGAGAACGTCGGGAGCCCATGTAGTCACAGATCACAATCTAATGTGCGATTCGGGGGCGCGGGGAGGCGCACAATTGGGGCAGGTGATTCTCGCTCATACGCGCGGGTAACCTATCCGGCGAACACGGCAGGCGTATGCGCGTACGGCTATGGACAAGGAAGTCGATACTCCAGTGTCAGATCAGAATGCGGTAGAGACGAAAACGGATGTAGTGCTGGTTGGCGCGGGCATCATGAGCGCGACGCTGGGAGCGATCCTGCGTCAGGTGCAGCCCGATTGGTCGATCACCACATTCGAGCGGCTCGACGCAGTAGCCGCCGAGAGCAGCGACCCGTGGAACAACGCGGGCACCGGCCACTCCGCGCTGTGTGAGCTCAATTACACCCCGCAGAACGCCGACGGCACCGTGGACATCACGAAGGCCGTCAACGTGAACGAGCAGTTCCAGGTGTCGCGGCAGTTCTGGGCGCACGGTGTCGAGAGCGGTGTGCTCACGCAGCCCAAGGAGTTCATCAACCCCATCCCGCACGTGAGCTTCGTGCACGGCGAGGCCAACGCGAAGTACCTGCGGGCCCGCTACGACGCCCTCGCCGGTCACCCCCTGTTCGCGGGCATGGAGTACATCGACGCACCCGACGAGTTCACCCGTCGCCTGCCGTTGATGGCGAAGGGCCGCGACTTCAGCGATCCCGTCGCCCTCAACTGGACCCAGGACGGAACCGACGTCGACTTCGGCGCCCTGACCAAGCAGCTCCTCGGTTACGTCGGCGCATCCGGCGGCGTCGTCCACTTCGGGCACGAGGTCACCGACCTCACCAAACAGTCCGACGGCAGCTGGGTGGTCAAGGTCACCAACCGCCGCAACGGTGTGAAGAAGGTCGTGCGCGCCAAGTTCGTGTTCGTCGGCGCCGGTGGCGGTGCGCTGCACCTGCTGCAGAAGTCCGGCATCGAGGAGGCCAAGGGCTTCGGCGGGTTCCCCGTCAGCGGCGCGTTCCTGCGCTGCACCAACCCGGAGCTCATCGACCAGCACCGCGCCAAGGTCTACGGCAAGGCCGCCGTCGGCGCGCCGCCCATGTCGGTTCCGCACCTCGACACCCGCGTGATCGGCAACAAGCCCGGACTGCTGTTCGGGCCGTACGCCGGCTGGTCGCCCAAGTTCCTCAAACAGGGCCGCGTCACCGACCTGCCCAGCTCGGTCAAGCCGAACAACCTGCTCTCGATGCTCGGTGTCGGCGTCAGCGAACTCGGTCTCGTCAAGTACCTGATCAGTGAGCTCGCGATGTCCGAGGCCGGCCGGATCGAGACTCTGCGGGAGTTCGTCCCGAAGGCGCTCGGCAAGGACTGGGAACTGATCACCGCGGGCCAGCGCGTCCAGGTCATCCGTCGAGCCAAGGGCAAGGGCGGCGTTCTCGAGTTCGGCACCGCCGTCGTCAACGCCGCTGACGGCACCATCGCGGGCCTGCTCGGTGCGTCGCCGGGTGCGTCGACCGCGGTGCCCGCCATGCTCGACGTGCTGCAGCGCTGCTTCCCGGCCCAGTACGAGTCCTGGAAGCCGAAGCTCCAGGAAATGGTGCCGTCGCTGGGCGTGAAGCTCTCCGACGACACCGCGCTGTTCTCGCAGGTGTGGGACTGGACGTCGAAGGTGCTCCAGCTCGACACCAGCAATGTGGAGGACGCGTCGGTCGCGGTCTGACGCACCGACCGGCCCGGGTTCGCGGGCGCGCACACTTGCCGGTGCTGTGCGATAGTTGCCTGTCATGACGGCAACTGCAGCACTCAAGCGTTCGTGGGCACTCGATCTCGACAACAAGACGCTCTACGAGTTGCTCAAGCTTCGCGTAGAGGTCTTCGTCGTCGAGCAGGCGTGCCCGTACCCGGAACTCGACGGCCGTGATCTGCTGGCCGAGACCCGCCACTTCTGGCTGGAGCAGGACGGTCAAGTGGTCTGCACTCTCCGCCTCCTCGAGGAGCACGCCGACGGCACCACGTCGTTCCGCATCGGTCGGCTGTGCACGTCGCGGCCGGCGCGCGGGCAGGGGCACACGACGCGTCTGCTGCGCGCCGCGCTCGCCGAGGTCGGCGACGCGCCGTGCCGCATCAACGCGCAGACGTATCTGGTGGAGATGTACGCCAAGCACGGTTTCAAGCCGGACGGCGAAGAGTTCGTCGAGGACGGCATCCCGCACGTCCCCATGCGGCGCGGCGGCGGTGCCGCCTTCGGCGACGGCGGTGTCGCGTACGAGGCGGCGGAGGCGGCCCCGTCGAGCGCCGCGCAGTGAGCGCCGACTAGGGTCGTCAGGTGAATGTCCGCGGGGAAGTCCTGTTCGAATCAGGCGCGGTCCCGCCACTGTGACGGATCTCTGACCGGCTGCCACCACCCTGGTTGCCGATCCGGTCTCCCAGCCAGATTGCCGCGGCGTTCGTACCGGCCAAAGCTCTCGGCGAGGAAACCGGGACGTGAAGGGATGCAGCGTGCGTACGGATCGTGAAGTGGACCAGGTTCGACCCGACTTTTCGTGGGGATTCCCGTTCAGTGCGGTGGTCGGTCAGGACCGGTTGCGCCTCGCCCTCATCCTCTGCGCGGTCCACCCCGGTATCGGCGGTGTTCTCGTCCGCGGTGAGAAGGGGACGGCCAAGTCGACGGTGGTCCGTGCTCTCACCGCACTGCTGCCCGCGGTGCACGACGAGAACGGGACGCGCCCGGCGCGACTGATCGAACTGCCGGTCGGAGCCACGGAGGACCGCGTCGTCGGTTCCCTCGATCTCGAGAAGGTCCTGCGCGACGGTGAGCGCGCGTTCCAACCCGGGCTGCTGTCGGCCGCCCATCAGGGTGTCCTGTACGTCGACGAGGTCAATCTTCTGCACGACCATCTGGTCGACGTGCTCCTCGACGCGGCGGCGATGGGCCGCGTTCACATCGAGCGTGACGGCATCTCGCACTCGCACGCCGCCCGATTCGTGCTGGTCGGCACGATGAACCCGGAGGAGGGCGAGCTCCGGCCGCAGCTCCTCGACCGGTTCGGGCTGGCCGTCGACGTCGCCGCGTCGCGGGAGGTGGACGTGCGCATGGAGGTGGTCCGGCGGCGCCTCGACTTCGAGCGTGACCCGGCACGGTTCGCCGAGCGCTACGCCGAGCAGGACGCCGCCCTGGCGGCCGCCATCCTCGAGGCCCGCGACCGGCTCGACTCCGTCGAGCTCGACGACGTCGAGTTGCGCCGAATCTCTTCTCTCTGTGCGTCGTTCGACGTGGACGGCATGCGCGCCGATCTCGTCCTCGCCCGGACCGCGACCGCGCACGCCGCATGGCGGGGCGCAGGCGCCGTCACGGCGGAGGACGTGCGGGTCGCCGCCGAGCTGACCTTGCCGCACCGCCGCCGCCGGGATCCGTTCGACGAACCCGGCCTCGATGAACAGCAGCTCGACGACGCTCTCCGTCAGGCCGACGAAGACGCCAGGTCCGGTGCCGAGGAACCGCCGGAGCAGGAGCCGGGAACTCCGCCCGGCACCCCGCCCGGACCGGACGGCGGGGACACCGACCCCGAGGGGCCCGACGATCCCGACGGGCCCGGAGGCGGCGCTCCGGCACCCCCGGAACGCCCGGCGGGACCGACCGGCACCCAGTTCGCCACCAAGCTCCTCGAGGTACCCGGAGTCGGCGAGGGCGCGCCGGGCCGGCGTTCCCGTTCGCGCTCGTCCCGCGGTCGCGCGGTGCGCTCCACCGCCGAACAGGGGAACGGACTCCACCTGGTGGGCACGCTCTTCGCCGCCGCTGAGCGGCAGGTCGCCCGCGGCCGGAGCGCCGGCCGGATGATCCTGGACTCCGCCGATCTGCGCGGGGCGATTCGCGAGGGCCGCGAGGGCAACCTCGTGGTGTTCGTCGTGGACGCGTCCGGGTCGATGGCGGCCCGTGACCGATTGTCCGCCGTGACCGGTGCCGTCGTCTCACTGCTGCGCGACGCCTACCAGCGCCGCGACAAGGTCGCGGTGATCACGGTTCGTGGGCGAGCCGCGGAACTGGTTCTGCCGCCCACGTCTTCGGTGGACATCGCCGTCCGCCGCCTGCGCGGAATGAAGACGGGCGGCAAATCCCCGCTGGCAGAAGGATTCCTGCGCGCGCGTGAGGTCGTGCTGCGGGAACGTCTCCGCGATCCGCAGCGCCGCGCCCTCGTCGTCGCACTCACGGACGGGCGGGCGACGGGTGGCAAGAACGCACTGCACCGGGCCACGGTGGCCGCGGGACTGCTCGCCGACAGCTCGGTCGCGTCGGTGGTCGTCGACTGCGAGACCGGCGTGGTCCGGCTCGGGCTGGCCGCGGAGCTGGCCCGCCGGCTGCGGGGCGGCTACGTGCGCCTCGGTGAATTGTCCGCGCAGCAGGTCGCGGGCGTCGTCCGCGCCGCGGCGTGATCCGGACGCGGCTTCGGTAGGGGAGAGAGAAGACACATGCCCAAGGGTGTTCCCGAGAACGTTCCGAACGACGGCCTCACCACACGTCAGCGACGCAACGCTCCCGTGCTCGCGGTCCACACCGGACCGGGCAAGGGGAAGTCGACGGCGGCATTCGGCATGGCGCTGCGTGCCTGGAATCAGGGATTCGACGTCGGGGTGTTCCAGTTCGTCAAGAGTGCCAAGTGGAAGGTGGGGGAGGAAGCGGCCTTCCGCGCC
This sequence comes from Rhodococcus mengyinensis, assembly GCF_048381435.1. Classification (NCBI taxonomy): domain Bacteria; kingdom Bacillati; phylum Actinomycetota; class Actinomycetes; order Mycobacteriales; family Nocardiaceae; genus Rhodococcus; species Rhodococcus mengyinensis. Next base: position 185,862 of record NZ_JBLWIT010000105.1, read on the forward strand.
CTCGGTCAGCTGCACGAGGACACCGGTGTCGGTGGGTCGGTGCAGTGGCACAAGATGGGCGAGGGCTGGTCGTGGACGCGCAAGCACGGCAGCGAGGAAGACCACGCCGCCGCGGCCGCCGAGGGATGGCGCGAGATCGCCCGCCGGCTGGGAGCCGAGGAACACCGGTTCTACGTGCTGGACGAGTTCACCTATCCCCTGAAGTGGGGGTGGGTGGACGTCGACGAGGTGGTCGAGGTCCTGCAGAACCGGCCCGGCAACCAGCACGTGGTGATCACGGGCCGCGACGCCCCGCAGGCACTGATCGACGCCGCGGATCTGGTGACGGAGATGACCAAGGTCAAGCACCCGATGGACGCCGGCCGGAAGGGCCAGCGGGGCATCGAGTGGTGACCACGCTCCCCGCGGCGCCGGCGGTGGTCATCGCCGCTCCGGCATCGGGCAGCGGAAAGACCACTGTCGCAACCGGTTTGGTGGGAGCACTCCGTGAGTCGGGCTGCACGGTGGCACCGTTCAAGGTCGGCCCCGACTACATCGACCCCGGATATCACGGGCTCGCGGCCGGACGTCCGGGACGCAATCTCGACCCGGTCATGGTGGGCGCGCAGCGGATCGCCCCGCTGTACCGGCACGGCAGTTCGGGATGCGACCTCGCGGTCGTCGAGGGCGTCATGGGCCTGTTCGACGGCAAGATCGACGCCGCGTCGCAGGAACCGTCGGCCGAGGGATCGACGGCCCAGGTGGCGGCACTGCTCGGCGCCCCGGTCGTGCTCGTGGTCGACGCCCGCGGGCACAGCCAGAGCCTGGCCGCGGTCCTGCACGGCTTCGCCACCTACGACACCGGGGTCCGCATCGGCGGGGTGATCCTCAACCGGGTGGGAAGCCCGCGGCACGAACAGGTGCTGCGACAGGCATGCGAGCGCGTCGGGCTCCCCGTGCTCGGCGCCGTGCCGCGGATGGCCGAACTGGAGGTCCCGTCCCGACATCTCGGGCTGATCCCGGCGGCGGAGCACGGGGCCGACGCGGTGGCCGCCGTCGACGCGATGACCCGATTGGCCGCCCGCCACCTCGATCTGCCTGCAATCCGCGCGCTCGCGTCGTCGGCGGTCGACGGGCCGGTGTGGGACCCCGCCGCCGAGGCCGGTCCGATTCTCCCAGGCCCGCGCCCGGTCGTGGCGATCGCCGGGGGCCGGGCGTTCACGTTCGGGTACGCCGAACACCGCGAACTCCTGGGCGCCGCCGGTGCGGACGTGATCACGTTCGACCCCCTGCACGACGCGTTGCCGCCCGGCACGAGCGGTGTGGTGCTGCCCGGTGGTTTCCCCGAGGAACACGCCGTCGAGCTCGCGGAAAACTCCGCGCTCCTGACGCAGATCCGTGAACTCGCCACGGCGGGTGCGCCGATCCATGCGGAGTGCGCCGGTCTGCTCTACCTCGCTCGCAGTCTCGACGGGCACGCGATGGCCTCCGTGGTCGGGGTCGACGCCTCGTTCGGGTCTCGTCTCACGCTCGGGTACCGCGAGGCGGTGGCGGTGGCGGACTCTGCACTCTTCGCGGCGGGTGAGCGGGTGGTCGGCCACGAGTTCCATCGCACGTCGCTCGCCGCGGCCGAGGCGGACGGCTTCGCGTCGGCCTGGGGCTGGCGGCCCTGGGACGGCGACCCTGCGCGCGAGGGTTTCGTCCGCGGCGGCGTGCACGCCTCGTACCTGCACACGCACCCTGCGGGTCACCCGGAGGCGATCACCCGTTTCGTGGCCGCGGCCCGCACCTTCGCCGCGCATGGGTGACGTCTGCGTCGGCGTCGGGTTCCGCGCGGCAGCGAGCAGCACCGACATCCTCGCCGCCGTCCGACACGTGCTGACGTCCGCGAACCCGGGTTCGGACGCGACACTGGACTGCCTGTGCACCCTCGACCGCAAGGCCGCGGAGCCGGCTGTCCGGGATGCGGCAGCGGCGTTGGGTGTCCCCGTCCGCGGATTCGCCTCCGGGGAACTGGCCGCCGTCGAGGTGGCGAACCCGTCGGACCGCGTGCACTCGGCGACGGGATCGCCGAGCGTCGCAGAAGCGGCGGCGGTGCTCGGCGCGGGGGGCGGGCCCTTGATCGTGACCAAGTGGTCCGCGAATGGCGTCGTCGTCGCCGCAGCCCGTAAAGTTTCGTAGGTTCGAGACGAGACATGCACGATTTTCAGGAGAAACGGGGAGAGCGCGTGACTGCTGCCACCGGAGACGAGACCAACTACCTGGTCGGACTCAATTTGGCCGATCGTCGTGTGGTCGTGGTCGGTGGCGGAACAGTGGCACAGCGCAGGCTCGGGCTCCTGATCGCATCGGGTGCGCGGGTGCACCTGATCAGCCGTGCGGTCACGCCGGCGGTCGAGGGAATGGCCACCGCGGGACAGATCACACTGGACCTTCGCGAATACCGGGACGGCGACCTCGCCGACGCCTGGTACGCCATCGCGTGCACAGACGAACCGGACACCAACGCGGCGATCGTCGCCGAGGCCGAGCGGAATCGTGTCTTCTGCGTCCGAGCCGACAACGCCCGCTACGGCACCGCCGTCACACCCGCGAGCGCAAGCTACGACGGGATGAGCATCGGCGTGCTGGCGGGCGGCGACCACCGCCGGTCCGCCGCAGTGCGCACCGCCCTCGTCGAGGGCCTGCAATCCGGTGCGGTCGCCGACACCGCCGACCACCCGGCGGCCGGTGTCGCACTGGTGGGCGGCGGCCCGGGCGACCCCGACCTCATCACCGTCCGCGGCCGGCGACTGCTCGCCCGCGCCGACATCGTGGTCGCCGACCGCCTCGCCCCGCCGGAACTGCTCGCCGAACTGGGCTCCGACGTCGAGGTCATCGACGCCGCGAAGATCCCCTACGGCCGTGCGATGGCGCAGGAGGCGATCAACGCCGCCCTCATCGACGGAGCCAAGGCAGGCAAGTTCGTGGTGCGGCTCAAGGGCGGCGACCCGTACGTGTTCGGCCGCGGCTACGAGGAACTCGAGGCGTGCGCCGCGGCGGGTGTGCCCGTCACGGTCGTCCCCGGCATCACCAGTGCCATCTCGGTGCCGTCGGCCGCCGGCATCCCGGTCACTCATCGAGGCGTCACCCACGAGTTCGTCGTCGTCAGCGGTCACGTCGCCCCCGACCACCCGGATTCCCTCGTCGACTGGTCGGCACTCGCCCGGTTGAAGGGCACGATCGTGTTGCTGATGGCCGTCGAGCGCATCGAGGCGTTCGCGACGGTCCTCATGGAGGGTGGGCGTCCGGTGGACACCCCGGTCACGGTCATCCAGGAGGGCACGCTGCGCACGCAGCGCACGGTGCGGGCCGATCTCCAGACCGTCGCCGCCCGGGTGAAGGAAGAGCAGATCCGGCCGCCTGCCATCGTGGTCATCGGGCCGGTGGCCGGGTTTTCTGTGGACGCTGGGTAACGTGAACCCTCGTGTCTGAATCCCGAGTACCCGAAGGCGCGTCGGCGTCGAACAAGTCTGCGGCGAGAGCCACGGTGAATCCGCCCGCTGCCACCCGCGTGATGGGGCTTGCGATCATCGTGCTCAGCGGGCTGCAGATGATGGTGGTCCTCGACGGCACCGTCGCCAACCTGGCGCTCGCGCCGCTGCAAGCCGATCTCGGTCTCAGCGACAGCGGCCGCAACTGGGTGCTGACGTCGTACGCGCTGGCGTTCGGTGGCCTCATGCTCCTCGGCGGACGGCTCGGCGACGCGTTCGGCCGGAAGAAGATGTTCGTCGGCGGTGTCGCCCTGTTCACCGTCGCCTCGCTGCTGTGCGGTCTCGCGGTGGGCGAGTTCATGCTGATCGCCGCCCGGTTCCTTCAGGGTGTCGGCGCCGCGGTGGCGTCCCCGACGGCGCTGGCTCTGGTCGCGACCACGTTCGCGGCCGGCCCTGCGCGTAACCAGGCCATCGCGATCTTCGCGGCCATGACGGGCATCGGGTCGATCGCCGGCCTGATCATCGGCGGCGCCCTCACCGAGGTGTCGTGGCGACTGATCTTCCTCATCAACGTGCCCATCGGTGTCGTCATCGTGGGGTGCGCGTTCGTCGCATTGAAGGAGACCGCGGGCGAGCGCCTGGCCCTCGACGTTCCCGGGGCGGTCCTCGCCACGGTCGCGGCGACGGGCGTGGTGTTCGCGCTCACCGAGGGTCCGGAACTCGGGTGGGGGAGCCCGTACGTGATCGGTGCGCTCGTCGCCGGTCTGCTGCTGTTCTGCGCATTCCTGTACGTCGAACGGACCGCAGACAACCCGCTGCTGCCGTTCTCCCTCTTCCGCGACAAGAACCGGGTGGCGACGCTCGTCGCGATCTTCTTCGCCGGTGCCGTGATGTTCACGGTCGCCGCGTTCGTCGCGTTGTTCGTCCAGGACATCCTCGGCTACAGCCCCCTCGAGGCCGGCCTCGCGTTCATCCCGTTCGCGTTCGGCCTCGGCGGCGCGGCCGCGGTGGCGTCCAAGCTCGCCGTGCGGATCCAGCCCCGGTGGCTCGTGGTCGCCGGCGCCGCGATCATGGTGGTCGGGCTGCTGTACGGCTCGACTCTCGACAGTTCCGCCACCTACCTCGGCAACCTGTTCGTGCCGGTCATCGGTATCGGATTCGGTGTCGGACTCGCCGTCGTCCCGCTCCCGCTGTGCGCCATCGCCGGTGTGTCGGAGACGGAGATCGGTCCGCTCGCCGCCATCGCCCAGGTGGCGCAGACCCTCGGCGGACCCCTCGCCCTCGCCGTCATCGGGGCGATGGCCACCTCACGCACGCTGTCCCTCGGCGGCATCTCCGGCAAGGTCGCCGACATGAATCCGACGCAACTCGAGGCGCTCGGCAACGGGTACACGTTCGCCCTCGTCGGCAGTGCCGGCTGCGCCCTCATCGCGGGACTGGCCGCGCTGTTCATCCGCTTCACCCCGCAACAGGTCGCGCAGGCGCAGGCCGCCGAGAAGGCCGCGCAGCAGGCGTGAACGCGGTCCGGTCCGGTTTCGGCCCGGTTGTCGGAGTCCGTCTATAGCATCCGGTCATGGACTACAAAATCGAGCTGATCATTCTGCCGGTGTCCGACGTGGACCGGGCCAAGGCGTTCTACGCCGACCAGGTCGGCTTCGTCGTCGACCACGACCACCGCGTGAACGAGAACGTTCGGTTCGTCCAGCTGACGCCGCCCGGGTCGGCGTGCTCGATCGCTGTCGGCGAGGGCCTGGTCGACACGCCGCCCGGCTCGGTGCACGGGTTGCAGATCGTCATCGACGACGCCGACGCCGCCCACGCCGAGCTGTCCGCCCGCGGCGTTCCCGTCAGCGACGTACAGGACCTGGCGTGGGGGCGCTTCGTGTACTTTGCCGACCCCGACGGCAACGAGTGGGCGCTGCAGCAGCTTCCGCCGCGCAGCTGACGCGCGGCGGGTAGCGGAAATCGGCCTGCCCTCGCGCGACGAGCGGGGCATGATTGTCCTGTGGTCACGCCCTCCCGCACGTCCGTCACGGGGGCAGCCGCGGTGGGCCTGCTCCTCGCTGCCTGCGTAGCCGGGGGATCGGCCGCCGCCGCGCCTGCATCCGACGCACCGGATCCTCGCGTCGGTACGCTGTTCCTGGCCGGCACGCCCATCCACGTCTGCACCGGATCGGTTCTGGACAGCGCGGACGGCGACCTCGTCCTCACCGCCGCGCACTGCATCGCGGGGTCCGGCGGCGCGCTGTCGTTCGCACCCGGATTCGACCGCGGCGTGGCCCCGTTCGGACTGTGGACGGTGTCCCAGATCTACGTCGACCCCGCATGGCTGGAGTCGCAGGACCCGGAGCACGACTACGCCGTGCTCCGGGTGGCCCCGAGCGGAACCACCGTGCCGGCGGCCGTCGAATCGGTGGTCGGTGGGGGATTCGAGTTGGCGTCCGCGCCGGAACCCGCGACCACCGTGGCGGTTACCGGCTATCCGACCCTCGGGGACGGTCCGGTGTCGTGCACCGCCGCGACCACGTCGACGGACAGCTATCCGACGGTGGTCTGCGACGGTCTCGGCGAGGGAACGAGTGGAGGCCCGTGGGTCGTGGGTTCGCGGGTCGTCGCCCTCGTCGGCGGCCTCGACCACGGCGGGTGCACCGACTCGGTGTCCTACTCGCCGACGTTCGGTTCCGGAACGCTCGCCCTGCTGGACCGCGCGGAGCGCCGTGATGCCGGCGACTCGACACCGTTCGCCCTCGCCGGCGCCTGCACCCGATCCTGACGAACCGGGTCAGCGCGGGGCAGGCCGGTACCGGCGGACGGGCCTGCCGGCGCCCCCGTATTCGAGCCGGACCTCCAGCAGTCCCTCGGACAGGTAGTGCTCGAGGTAACGGCGCACACTGACCCGGGACAGTCCGGCGAGTTCGGCGCATTCGGTCGACGACAGCTCGCCCTTCGACCGCAGGATGTCGAGCACCAGGCGCCCGGTTTCGGCGCTGAGCCCCTTCGGGAGCCGGCTCGGTTCCGGATTCTTGCCCTTGCCGCCGAACAGGGAGTCGATCAGGGATTGGTCTGCGCCGGACTGTGATTCGAGGGCGCGGGCACGGCGGCGGAAGTTCTCGAGTTTCTCCTGCAGCTGCGTGTAGTCGAACGGTTTGACCAGATAATCGGAGGCGCCGCCGTGCAGTGCGCGGCTGACGGTGTCGATCTCCCTGGCGGCGGTGATCATGATGACGCCGACGGCGTTGCCCTCCGCACGCAGTCGTTGCAGGACGTCGAGGCCGGACATGTCCGGCAGGTACACGTCGAGGAGCACGAGGTCGGGGTGTGCGGTCCGCACCGATTCGAGGGCCTCGGCGGCGGTCCGCGCCACCCCGACGGTGGTGAACCCCGGTGTCTTGTCGACGAATCGGCGGTGGATCTCCGCGACCATGAAGTCGTCGTCGACGACCAGGACCTCATACATCGCCACGCCGTCCCGTCATGATCGGAGAGTCTAGCTACGCGGCACGTGGACGGTGAACAAGGCACCGCCGGTGCCGGGTGCGTCCGAGACGGCCGCGGACCCGCCGTGCTGGGAGCTGACGAGACGCACCAGGGCGAGCCCGATTCCGCGGCCACCGGGGGTGCCCGGCTTCGAGGTGACACCGCGCGAGAAGATCTCCTCCCGCATCGTCTCGGGAACTCCGGGGCCGGAATCGGCGACCTCGATGAGGATGCCGTCGTCGTCGGTGATCCGGATCGAGATCCGCGCGTCCCGGCCGCCCTCGGACACGTCGACGGCATTGTCGATGAGGTTGCCGAGGACGGTGATCACGTCGGTGGCGAGTTCGGGGTCGAGGGCGTGTAGGTGCGAGTCGGGTTCCAATGTCAGCGACACCCCGGTCTCGGCGGCGAGCGACGTCTTCGCGATCAGCAGCGCGGCGACAGCCGGATCCGAGATGCGTTGCGTGACAGCATCACTGATCTCCGCTCGGCGGCGGGTGAGGGTGCCGACGAAGTCGGTGACGGCGTCGTAATCACCGAGCTGCGTCAGACCCGAGATCGTGTGCAGCTGGTTGGCGAACTCGTGCGTCTGCGCCCGCAGGGTGTCGGTGACACTCTTGTGCGAGGACAGCTGGCTCTGCATGGATGCCAGTTCGGTGCTGTCGCGCATCGTGGTGACGGTGCCGATCTTGTGCCCCTGGCTGGTGGCCGCGCGCCGGCTCAGCGCGAGCATGCGCGACGACGTCGACAACACCACGTCGCGGCCGTCCTCCCCGTTGAGGAGGTACTGCCGGACGGCGGGGTCGAGCGCGACGTCGTCGACGTGCCGGCCGACGGCGTCGTCGGTGAGGTCGAGCAGTTCCTGGGCGCTGTCGTTGAGCACGGTGATCACCCCGTCGGGGTTCACCGCGACCACACCCTCGCGGATGCTGTGCAAGAGGGCCTCGCGATGGTCGGCAAGGCTTGCGATCTCGGCGATTTCGAGTCCACGGGTGTGGGTCTTGATCCGGCGGGACAGCAGCCACGAGCCGAGAAGCCCGAGACCGGCGCCGATTCCGAGATACAACAGCAGGCGCGCCCCCGCGCTGCTGAGCAGGTCCCAGAGGGACGGGTAGTCGTCGCTGACGGTCACGACCGCGAGGACGTCCCCGGTGGCGGACAGGATCGGGACGTGTCCGACGATGGCGCGGCGTCCGTCGACGTCCACGTCGCCCGACCAGGCCCGTCCGGTCATCACATCGCTGGCGCCGAGTTCCGCGGGCACCCCGAGCCGCGTCGGATCGGACGACACGGTCACCGCCCCGTTCGGCGCGACGATCTCGGCGAGTGTGGCGCCCGACAGGTTGACGGCGCGATCGACCTCCGGCGCCAGCACGCGCTCGACCGAGCGGTCCGACAGCTGGTCGCGCACCACCGGGGTCGACGCCACGTTCTCGGCCACTGCGATCATGCGCTGCCCCTGGAGGTCGCGGAATTCCACGGTCGACTGGTGGACCGACACGGCGGCAACCGCGAGCAGCACGACGCCGACGACGACGAGCTGGAGGAGCAGGACCTGGCCCGCGAGGCTACGCACGCGGGGATGAAGTGGTGACCACAATGAACTTAAGTTCCGTTTCGTTCGCATAGGTGACGTACATCACCCCTGAGGTTCAGTATTGCGGAAGATCACATTCATGGCGAAATGAGGAACGATGTCGAGAACAGGTAGCGGGAGCAGGGTACGCGCGCTGCTCCTGCTCGCGCTCGTAGGCCTCCTCGTGGCCGGCTGCGGGGTCACCCGCGGCGAGGACGAGGGTCTGCACAGGGTGCGGATGATGGTTCCGAACAGTCCGGGCGGCGGCTACGACCTCACGGCGCGGACCGCGGTGAAGATCATGGAAGACGAGGGCATCACCGGCCGCGTCGAGGTCTTCAACGTGATCGGCGCAGGTGGAACGGTCGCGATGGCCAGGCTGATGAACGAGGCCGGCAACGACGACCTCATGATGATGATGGGCCTGGGTGTCGTCGGCGCCGGCTACACCAACGGATCCACCGCACGCGTCTCCGAGGCCACCGCGCTGGCCAAGGTGGTCGAGGAGCAGGAGGGCATCCTCGTGCCCGCGGATTCGCCACTGCAGACCATCGACGACTTCGTGGCCGCATGGCGCGCCGACCCGGCGTCGATCACCATCGGCGGCGGTTCCTCGCCCGGCGGCCCGGACCACCTGTTTCCGATGGAGACGGCGCGCGCGGTGGGAGTGGACCCGAACGCGGTGAACTACGTGTCCTACGACGGCGGCGGCGACCTGCTGACGGCCCTTCTCGGCCAGAAGATCACCGCAGGCACGTCGGGACTCGGCGAGTACGTCGACCAGATCGAGGCCGGCCAGGTCCGGGTCCTCGCGGTGTCGGGGAACGAGCGGGTCGAGGGTATCGACGCGCCGACGCTCACGGAGGCAGGCGTGGACCTGACCTTCACCAACTGGCGGGGAATCCTGGCGCCGCCCGGACTGTCCGACGGCGCCAAGGCCGACATGGTCGAGGCGCTCCACAAGTTGCACGACACACCGGAATGGAAGGAGGCCCTGGTGAAGAACGGTTGGAGTGACGCCTTCACGACGGGACCGGAGTTCGAGCAGTTCCTCCGGGACCAGGACGAGCGGGTCTCGTCCACCCTGGCCGAATTGGGGCTGACATGACCGCGTCCGCAGAACCGTCCGCCGTCTCCGCGGACACGGCCCCGGCGCCGAAGCGGCGGGACTACGCACAGTTCATCGTCTGCGCGGTGATGGCCGTGGTCGGGGTCTTCCTCATCGTCGACGCACTGTCGCTGAGCGAAGGTTTCGCGAAGGTCGACCCGGTGGGCCCGCGACTGTTCCCGCTCGTCATCGGCGGTGGACTGCTGGTCTTCGCCGTGGTGCTGGCCGTCGCGATCCTGAGGGGCTCCACCGGGGAAGCCGACAGCGGCGAGGACGTCGATCCGGACTCGCCGGGTGACTGGAAGACGGTGGGACTGCTCGTCGGGTTGTTCGTGGTGACCATCGCGCTCGTCGACTTCCTGGGCTGGGCGATCATCGGCACCGTCCTGTTCGCCGGGGCCGCAACCATTCTGGGCAGCCGGTACTGGGTGCGGAACATCGCGATCGGGGCCGTGCTCGGATTCGGCAGCTTCTACGCGTTCTACGTCGGGCTCGGAATACCGCTGCCCGCAGGCATTCTGGACGGAATTCTCTGACATGGACAATTTGAACTGGCTGCTGCAGGGGTTCGAGCAAGCAGCCACCCCCATGAATCTGCTGTACGCGTGCATCGGCGTCCTCCTCGGCACGGCGGTCGGCGTCCTCCCGGGCATCGGACCGGCCATGACCGTGGCCCTCCTGCTGCCCGTCACCTACAACGTCAGCCCGAGCGCCGCGTTCATCATGTTCGCCGGCATCTACTACGGCGGCATGTACGGCGGGTCGACGACGTCGATCCTGCTGAACACACCGGGGGAGTCGTCGTCGGTGATCACGGCGATCGAGGGCAACAAGATGGCGAAAGCCGGCAGGGCCGCGCAGGCCCTGGCGACCGCCGCGATCGGGTCGTTCGTCGCCGGGTCGATCGGCACGATGCTCCTGGTGCTGTTCGCGCCCATGGTGTCGAGTTTCGCGGTCACCCTCGGAGCCCCGTCCTACCTCGCGATCATGCTGCTCGCCCTCGTGGCCGTCACGGCCGTCCTCGGAACCTCGAAGCTCCGCGGATGCATCTCGCTGCTGCTCGGTCTCGCGATCGGATTGGTCGGCATCGACTTCCTCACCGGCCAGCCGCGTGCCACGTTCGGCATCCCGCAGCTGTCCGACGGGATCGACATCGTCGTCGTCGCGGTCGCCGTGTTCGCACTCGGTGAGGCGCTCTGGGTGGCCGCTCACCTCCGCCGCAAGCCGGCCGAGGTCATTCCCGTCGGCAGGCCGTGGATGGGCAAGAAGGACTGGAAGCGTTCGTGGAAACCGTGGTTGCGGGGTACCGCCTACGGGTTCCCGTTCGGCGCACTACCCGCAGGCGGCGCCGAACTGCCCACCTTCCTCTCCTACATCACCGAGAAGAAACTGTCGAAGCACAAGGACGAATTCGGCAAGGGCGCCATCGAAGGTGTCGCCGGGCCGGAGGCGGCCAACAACGCGTCGGCGGCGGGCACACTCGTGCCGATGCTGTCGCTGGGTCTGCCGACCAACGCCACGGCCGCGGTCATGCTGACGGCCTTCGTGTCGTACGGAATCCAGCCGGGCCCGACACTGTTCGAGAAGGAACCGCTGCTGATCTGGACGCTGATCGCGAGCCTGTTCATCGGCAACTTCCTGCTCCTGGTGCTCAATCTTCCGCTCGCACCGCTGTGGGCGAAGCTGCTCCGCACACCGCGCCCCTACCTCTACGCGGGCATCCTGTTCTTCGCCGCGCTGGGCGCGTTCGCCGTCAACCTCCAGTGGCTCGACCTCGCACTGCTGCTGACGTTCGGGCTGATGGGTCTGATGATGCGGAGGTTCGGGCTGCCGGTGCTGCCGTTGATCATCGGCGTCATCCTCGGACCGCGCATCGAACGGCAACTGCGGCAGAGCCTGCAGCTCGGTGGCGGTGACTGGGGCAGCCTGTTCACCGAGCCCGTCGCGATCATCGTCTATATCGTGATCGCAGTGCTCCTCATCGCACCCCTCGTCGCCAAGGTCGTCCGCGCGCACTACCCCGTCGCGTCGCCCGATTTCCCCGACGGACCGGCCGGTGGCGACTCCACCGACACCAGAGAGAAGGCACACGCATGATCGTCGTCGGATACACCCCTGATCAGTTCGGAGGGGCCGCCCTCGACCACGGTGTCGCGGAGGCGCAGCTGCGCGGGACGTCGCTGCTCGTGATCAACACCTCGAAGGGCGACTCCCTCGCCGACCAGTCGTTCGCCGACAACGCGCACCTCCAGGAACTCGAAGGCAAGCTGGCCGCGAGCGGGGTCGACCACGAGGTCCGGCAGATCGTGGGAGACGAGACCGTCGACGTGATTCTCGAGGCCATGACGGCGCCCAGCGCGGAACTGCTCGTGATCGGCATCCGCGACCGCACCCCGGTCGGGAAGCTCCTGATGGGCAGCACCGCCCAGCGCCTGCTGCTGTCCTGCCGCAAACCGGTCCTGGCCGTCAAGCCCGAATAAAGCCCCTGTGAGTACTTATCAACCGCGGGCGGTTGATAAGTACTCACAGGTCAGTCGGTGAGGATGATCAGCTCGCGGTCCGACGCCACCTCGACGCGCAGGCCGGCCTTCGCCGCCACCCGTGCCACCCCGCGCACGTCCTGGGGTTCGGCGCGGGAGACGGTGAGCGCACGTGCCAGCAGACCCTTGTGGTGCTTGTTGAAATGACTGACGACGGTGCGGGTGCCGTCCGGCTTCTCGGTGAGGACGGTCGCGATCACGGCCTCGGGGATCGGTCCGAGTTGCTGGTACGTCCCCGACCGCAGGTCGACGACGAGACCGTCCGCTTCCGCGGCGATCGCCCGGCTCAGTTCCGGCTTCCACAATGCCCGGAGAGTGCCCAGCCCGGGAAGCTTCGATCCGCCCGACAGCCGGTAGGCGGGGATCAGATCACCCGCGCGCACCGCACCGAACAGCGCGGACCCCATCGCCAGCCGCGACAGCGCCTTGGACTTCTGGGCCCTGGTGAACGACTTCGCGTCGAGGGCGTCGAACAGCACCCCGGTGTAGCGCTCGAGTGCGGGCCGGGTGGGGGAGACCCACAGTTTGGCGTTCCGCTCGATCTCATCGGCCTGGGTGGGGCCGAGGCCGAGCGCGAGCTGCGACGCCTCCCCGTCCGCCGCCAGCGCGACCAGGGCCTGGACCAGCACTTCGCGGGTTTCGGTGAGCTGCGGCATCGACAGCTCGGCCAGGTCGAGGGGCGCGTCGGCGCCGCCGTCGGACTTGGTTTCGGAGGGAGGAAGTAGCACCAGCACGCACGAAACCCTACCGACGCGCCCGGCCCTGTCCCAGCCGACTATTCTGATATCCCGTGATTACCCGCCTGTCCCACCTGTTCCTCCGCACTCTGCGCGACGACCCCGCCGACGCCGAGGTCCCCAGCCACAAGCTGCTGGTCCGCGCCGGTTATGTGCGTCGCATCGCGCCCGGCGTCTACTCGTGGTTGCCGCTGGGTCTGCGCGTGCTGCGTGAGGTCGAGCGGGTGGTGCGGGAAGAGATGAACGGCATCGGTGCCCAGGAGATCTCCCTGCCCGCGCTCCTGCCGCGCGAACCGTACGAGGCGTCCAACCGCTGGACCGAGTACGGCGACGGACTGTTCCGCCTGAAGGACCGCAAGGGCGGCGACTACCTGCTCGGCCCCACCCACGAGGAACTGTTCGCACTCACCGTCAAGGGCGAGTACAACTCGTACAAGGATTTCCCGGTCACCCTGTACCAGGTGCAGACCAAGTACCGTGACGAGGAGCGCCCGCGGGCCGGCATTCTCCGCGGCCGCGAGTTCGTCATGAAGGACTCGTACTCCTTCGACCTCACCGACGAGGGACTCACCGAGTCGTACCGGGCGCACCGCGACGCCTACGAGCGGATCTTCAGCCGGCTCGGCGTGAAGTACGTGATCGTGTCGGCGACGTCCGGTGCGATGGGTGGCAGCGCGTCGGAGGAGTTCCTCGCCGAGAGCGAGATCGGTGAGGACACCTACGTCCGCTGCCTCGAGTCGGGCTACGCCGCCAACGTCGAGGCCGTGAAGACGCTGGCTCCCGAGCCGGTGCCGTTCGACGGTCTGCCGGCCGCGAAGGTGCACGACACTCCGGACACCCCCACGATTGCGACGCTCGTCGACTGGGCGAACGGCGCCGATCTGGGCTGGACCGTCACCGCCGCGGACACCCTGAAGAACATCCTGGTCAAGACCCGGCAGCCCGGTGGGAAGTGGGAACTGCTCGGCATCGGTGTTCCCGGCGACCGCGAGGTGGACGACAAGCGTCTCGGTGCTTCCCTCGAGCCCGCGGAGTTCGAGTTGCTCACCGAGGCCGACTTCGCGGCCAACCCCTTCCTGGTCAAGGGCTACATCGGACCGAAGGCGCTGCAAGCCAACGGTGTTCGTTACCTCGTCGACCCGCGGATCGTCGACGGCACCAGCTGGATCACCGGAGCCGACGAGCCGGGCAAGCACGTGGTGGGGCTCGTCGCGGGCCGCGACTTCACCCCGGACGGCACCATCGAGGCCGCCGAGGTTCGCGACGGCGACCCGTCACCCGACGGGGCCGGTGCGCTCGTCGCGGCCCGGGGCATCGAGATCGGTCACGTCTTCCAGCTCGGCCGCAAGTACACCGACGTGTTCTCCGTGGACGTGCTCGGCGAGAACGGCAAGCCCGTCCGCCCGACCATGGGCTCCTACGGGGTGGGCGTCTCCCGCCTCGTCGCGGTGATCGCGGAACAGCATCACGACGAGAAGGGTCTCCGCTGGCCGGCGGAGGTGTCGCCCGCGGACGTGCACGTGGTGATCGCCAACAAGGACGAGACCGCCCGGGAAGGCGCCGAGGGGCTCGCCGCCGAACTCGACAAGGCCGGTCTCGAGGTGATCCTCGACGATCGCAAGGCGTCACCTGGCGTGAAGTTCAAGGACTCCGAACTGCTCGGTGTCCCGCTCGTCGTGGTCGTCGGCCGCGGCTGGGGCGAGGGCAAGGTGGAGGTCCGCGACCGCTTCACCGGCGAGAGCCGCGAGGTGGCCGCCGAGTCCGCGCTGAGCGAGATCGTCAACGCCGTCAGGGGCTGATCAAACCGCCCCACGCCTTTCGTCCGGACTGTTAGCTTGGCCTGACACGTCCGGACGAAAGGCTTGCTGTGACGAATTCCCTGCTGTTCGATCCGACCTCCTACGATCCCGAGCATTTCGATCCGGAGACGCGCAGACTGCTGCGGGCGCTGATCGAGTGGTTCGAGTCGCGGGGCAAGAAGCGGCTGCTCGAGGACGATCTCGAGGCCGTGTGGCCCGACGACTTCCTGGAGTTCGTGAAACGGGAGAAGCTGTTCGCGAAGTTCCTCACACCTGCCGACCTGGCGGGCGGCGACCCGGACAAGCGCTGGGACGCCGCACGCAACGCCGCGCTCAGTGAAATCTTCGGTTTCTACGGTCTGGCGTACTGGTACGCGTGGCAGGTGACCATCCTGGGTCTCGGCCCCATCTGGATGAGCGGGAACCGTGCCGCGAAGGAACGGGCAGCGACGCTCCTCGACGACGGTGGGGTGCTGGCGTTCGGGCTGTCGGAGAAAGAACACGGCGCGGACGTCTACTCGACGGACATGCTGCTGACCCGTGCGGACAACGACCCGGGCCTCGCGTTCACCGCGAGCGGCGACAAGTACTACATCGGCAACGGCAACGTCGCGGGCATGGTGTCGGTGTTCGGCAGGCGCACCGATGTGGAGGGCAGCGACGGGTACGTCTTCTTCGTCGCGGACAGTCGCCACCCGGCATACCACCTGCAAGGCAATGTGGTGCACGGCCAGATGTACGTCAGCACGTTCCGACTCGAGGACTACCCGGTGCGGGAAGAAGACATTCTCCACACGGGGGTCGCCGCGTTCGAGGCGGCGCTGAACACGGTCAACGTCGGCAAGTTCAACCTGTGCACGGGCTCCATCGGGATCTCCGAGCATGCGTTCTACGAGTCGATCACTCACGCGCACAACAGGATTCTGTACGGCAACCCCGTCACCGATTTCGCGCACGTGCGTGGAAACTTCGTCGACGCCTACAGCCGGCTGATCGCGATGAAGCTGTTCAGCGCGCGCTCCGTCGACTACTTCCGCAGCGCGAGTCTCGACGACCGCCGGTACCTGCTGTTCAATCCGATGACGAAGGCGAAGGTCACCTCCGAAGGGGAGAAGGTGATCGCGCTCCTGCACGACGTGATCGCGGCGAAGGGCTACGAGAAGAACACCTTCTTCCGCGAGGCCGCCCAGTTGATCGGCACTCTGCCGAAGCTCGAGGGCACGGTGCACGTCAACGTCGGCCTCATCCTCAAGTTCATGCCGAACTACCTGCTCAACCCGGCCGAGTACCCGGAGATCGGCACCCGGCTCGACGCCGCCGACGATGCCTTCTTCTGGGCGCAGGGCCCGACCCGCGGCGCCGGCAGGATTCAGTTCCACGACTGGACGAAGACCTACGAGGCGCACTCGGACGTCCCCAACGTGGCCCGGTTCCACGAGCAGGCGACCGCGCTGAGGGAACTGCTCATCACCGCCCCGCCCGACGCGGCCCAGCAGAAGGATCTCGACTTCCTGCTCGACCTCGGGCACCTGTTCTCGCTCGTGGTCTACGGGCACCTGATTCTCGAGCAGGCCGCGATCGCCGGTATCGACCGTGATCTGATCGACCAGATCTTCGACTTCCAGATCCGCGATTTCTCCGGGTATGCCGTTGCGCTGCACGGCAAATCGTCCGCCACCGAGGCGCAGCAGAAGTGGGCACTCGGTGCGATTCGCCGTCCCGTGGTGGACGCGGAGCGGTTCGCGCGGGTGTGGGCACAGGTGGAGAACTACGACGGCGCCTACGAAATGCGGCCGTAGACAGGGCTCTACGGGGGTGGGGTGGCGTCATCCCTCGGGGTGCCGGTTGCGCCCCCTGGGGTACCTGTTCCGGTGGGTGCGATCGGCGCATTCTTATGTGGCAAGCAAAACCCCACCCCCACAGAAAGATCCACACATGGCACACACCCTCAAGCGCACCCTTTCCGCTCTCGCCATCGCGGGCTTCGCCCTCACAGCCGGAGCGGGAATCGCCTCGGCTGATCCGGGTGGCAACGGCGGCACGGCGCCGGGCGGCACCTCGCAGGGCGGTAACGGTGGCACCTCTCAGGGCGGCGCCGGCGGCGCCGGCGGCAACGGTTCCGGTGGGAACGTCGTCCTCGGCGGTCCGGTTATCGGCAGCCCGGGCACGACCACCGGACCCCAGAACGCGGGCAACGGCGGCAATGGTGGCAACGGTGGCAACGCCGGGGATGCCAACGGAGGGAACGCCGGGGATGCGAATGGTGGCGCCGCAAACGGAGGCGCAGGTGCGGGCGACACGACGACCACGGAAAACACCGAGAACTGCGGATTCGTCTTCTGCTGGTGACCGAGTCGTGATCGATCGATCTTGCTGAACAGCCCGAGGGGCCGTCACCGCCAGGTGCCGGCCCCTCGGCGCCACACCTGTACCGCCTTCCCGCCTCCCCGGCACCACGCACTGTGAAAGGTTCTTCCCATGTCGACGTCCTTCGGCTTCTCCACTGTCCTCACACGCACGGGTGCCACCGTCGCGGCCGCGTTCTTCGTCCTCGCGGCGGGCGCCGGCATCGCGTCGGCGGCCCCGGACGTCCCGTCCGATGACCCTTCCGTCAGTACCGTTGCCCCCGGACAGAACGCCCAGGGCGGCAATGTCGACATCGGCGGCCCGCATGTCGGGCCGATCGCCGTGGACGGCATCAAGGCCGGCCCAGGCGGAGCGAATGTCGGCGGCTACGACTTCGGCGGCGGCCAGGGGCAACTCTGGGGGTGACGGGATTCGCACCCCAGGGTGCCTGGTAGCGCCAGCCCGGGCGCCGCATTCTGAACTGGCAGTAGAGAATACCCTCCAGTCGCGAGCGGACCGGACAGGTCGATTCGTCGCGGCGAGGACCCCGGAACCGGAACTCACGAGGCGAAGATTCCGGGGTCCTCTCGAACTGGCACTCTCGGGTGCCGAGTGCTAAATTAGCGATGCACAGTGAATCTGGCTGCCCGTCGGGGTGGCGGGCGCCTCGAGTGATGTGGGAGGTGTGTTGCTGTGCTTCGCTTCGATCCTTTCAACGACCTCGAATCCATGACCAAGAGTCTGCTCGGCACGGAAACCGGAACCGCACGGGTCCCGCGATTCATGCCGATGGATCTGTACAAGGTCGACGACCACTACGTCCTGCACGCCGACCTGCCGGGCGTCGATCCGGGTTCCGTCGACGTCAGTGTCGACAACGGCACGCTCACCCTGACGGCTCATCGCAGCGCGCCGTCCGAGGAGAACGTGCAATGGATCGCGTCCGAGCGGTTCAGCGGAACGTTCCGGCGCCAGCTGTCGCTCGGCGACGGCGTCGACCCGGACCGCATCTCGGCGTCCTACGAGAACGGTGTCCTGAGCGTGACCATCCCGCTCGCCGAACGGGCGAAGCCGCGGCGGATCGAGGTCTCCAGCCTCGGAACCGGCGAGCATCGCACGATCGAGGCGGGTCCCGCGAGCGAGACGGACTGACGCTGCAGCGGAACATCTGCTGTGTCGAAGCCCCCTCGACGAGGGGGCTTCGGCGTGCCCACGTCCACCCACCCCAGGGGTGGAAAGGGCAACACCTCCGGGTGCACCGGCCACCACTGGGGGTCCTGGTCGGGTCGGACCGTGCGCGGCACAGTAGAGAGAACAAGCAAGAACGTAACGCTTCACCAGCCGCGAGCGAAGAAACCGAGGAGGCCATCATGACGAACACCCCGGTTGCACACGAGCACGAGGGCCGGCGCCTCACGGTCAGGACCGACGACGGGATCGCACTCGCGGTTCGCGAGTTCGGTTCGCCCGACGCAGCCACCACAGTGGTGTTCGTTCACGGTCACTGCCTGCGCACCGAGTCCTGGTGGGCGCTGCGCAAGCAGCTGGTCCGCTTCTGGCGCAACGACGTTCGCATGGTCTTCTACGATCACCGCGGACACGGCGAGTCCGGGGAGGCGCCGGCAGCCACCTACACGATCGATCAGCTCGGCCGCGACCTCGGCTCCGTGCTCGATGCCGTCGCACCGCATGGCCCGGTCGTCCTCGTCGGGCACTCGATGGGCGGAATGACCGCGCTGTCCTACACCCGGCAGAACCCGCACACGATCGGTTCGCGGATCGTCGGCATGGCCCTGATCTCCACCGCGGCGTGCGATCTCGCCGAGGCCGGTCTCGGACGGCACCTGCGGAGCCCCGCGGTGTCGCTGTTCCGCACCGCGGTGCGCCGGGCACCCCGGGTCGTGCACGGATCGAAGCGCGTGGGACGCACCGTCTGCACGGCGATCGCCCGTGCGGCAGGCGCCCGCAACCGGGTCGTCGATCCTCGCCTGGCGGCGCTGGTCGCGGCCATGGCCAACACCACGTCCGTCGTCACCATGTCGAGCTTCCTCGAATCCCTGCTCGGGTTCGACGAGCGGCATTCCCTCGCCGCGCTGGCTCACATTCCGTCGCTGATCCTGTGCGGGTCGGTGGACATGCTCACCCCGCTCCAGCATTCCGTCGCGATGGCCTCGAAGCTCCCCGCCTCGGAACTCGTGAGCGTCGACGGGGCCGGCCACTCGGTGATCCTCGAACGCGCCGCCGACGTCGCACTCGCGATCATCGGCCTCGTCGAGCGAATCGCACACGGTGAGACTGCCGCTTTCGACCGCGAACTGATGGCCGTCGGCTGATCAGAGATCGCGCTCGTTGATGATGCCGCTGCGCATGGCCCGTTCGGCCAGGCTGACCCGCTTCTGATTCTGCGGGAGATCGCCGACGCCGAACTTCGCGAACAACGCCCGGAGGTGAGTCTTGATAGCGTCGACACTGAGAAACAGTTCCTGGGCGATCTGCTGATTCGACGCCGGATTCGCGAACGCGGCGCCGTGCTTGTACGGCCGGCACAGTGCCGTGAGGACCGCCCGCTGGGTGTCGGTGAGGGACCGGACATCGGGCATGTCGGTGCCCATCCGGGTGGCCTCGTCGAGAGAGCCGCCGAATTCCAGGTACCGGATCTTCGTTCCCCCGATGCGGATGCTGTCGCCCTGGCGGAGCCGCCGACGCCCCGCGAGACGCTCGCCGTTGACGAAGGTGCCGTTGCGGGAGAGCCCGTCGTCGAGGATGGTCCAGTGCGAGCCGACGCATTCGAGGACGGCATGGAGACGTGAGACTTCGTCGTCCTCGGTGAGGAGCAGATCGGAACCGGGCGACCGTCCGATCGTGACGCGCGCGGAAGTGGGGGAGAGGTCCACGGTGTGGTGGTGACCCTCCCGGTCGGAATAACTCAGTCGAGACTCAACGGCTCGGTCCACGGCGACACCCCTTCGGCACGCTTCCATCGTGCCCCGCCGCGTGTCCTCTGAGCAAGATCAAGAGCGGAAATCGCCGATCACGGATCAGTTCTCGGAGCCCGCGGCGTCCAGGGTGCTGCCGAATGCGCACACGGCGAGCTCCTCGAGCGCCGGATCCTGCCCGGCATGCTCGGGTACCTGCATGGCGAGCAGGGTGTTGAGGAGCATTCCGTTGGCGATGAAGATGCGCGCCCGTTCCGGGCTGCACCCGGTGCGCGTGCGGATCTGCGTGTAGAGCCGGGACATCCAGTCGCGGGCCAGCGCGCCGATCTCCGGGTTCGCGCCGGAGGTGAAGCCGTGCATCATCACGAGCAGGAGGTCGCGGTCCTCGAGCAGTTCGGCGTACGCGATGCCCATCGGGAGCCACGACTCGTCGTTCTCCGGGGCGGCGGCGACATCGTCGAAGTACGGCTCGAAGGTGTCCATGATCCGACGCATCGCGCGGTCGAAGACGTCGGCGAACAGCCGCGACTTCGAACCGAACATGCGCACCACGTAGGGCTGGGACACGCCCGCCTCGCGTGCGACGGCGTCGGTGCTGGTGCCGTGATAGCCGTCCCTGGCGAACGCGCGGGAGGCGGCGGCCAGGACGAGTTCGCGACGTTCGGTCGCGCTCATGCGGGTCTGTTTCACGGGCGATGCCATGTTGACATGTTATCAGTCGATTACTAGTCTTCGAAATAAGTAATCATCTGATGCTTATAACTTCCTTCTTCCCGTACTCACGACTCGGATACGAGGACCCGTCATGACGACACTCTCCGAACGCCTGGAACACCAATCGGCGGCGCCTCCCTCGGGACGGGGCCACGGCCGGCTGGTGCCGGTATGGCTGGCGATCGTCGCCGCCTCGATACCGATGTTCATGGCCACACTCGACAATCTGGTGATGACCAGCGCCCTGCCGGTGATCCAGCGCGACCTCGGGGCGTCGGTGGGGCAGTTGCAGTGGTTCATGAACGCGTACACGCTCGCCTTCGCGACGTTGATGCTGACGCTGTCGGCGCTGGGGGACCGCCTCGGCCGTCGCCGTGTATTCCTCTGGGGCATAGTGCTCTTCGCGCTGGCCTCGATTGCATCGGCGCTGTCGACCACCTCCGAGATGCTGATCGCCGCGCGCGCCGTCCAGGGCGTCGGCGCGGCCGCGATCATGCCGCTCTCCCTCACCCTGCTGGCCGGTGCCGTGCCGCTCGCCAAGCGCGCCCTCGCCATCGGGATCTGGGGCGGCGTCTCCGGACTGGGCGTCGCCCTCGGCCCCGTGGTCGGCGGCGCCGTCGTCGACGGGGTGTCGTGGCAGGCCGTGTTCTGGATCAACGTTCCTGTCGCAGCGGTCGCGATTCCGTTGGCGCTGTACGCGCTCGGCGAGTCGAAGGGAAAGCGGCAGCCGCTGGACCCGCTCGGCGTCGTCCTGGCCGGAGCCGCCGTGTTCCTCGGAGTCTGGGGCATCGTGCACGGCAACGACGACGGCTGGACCAGCGCCACGGTGCTCGGTGCTCTCGTCGCATCGGCGGTGTTGCTCGCGGCGTTCGTGGTGCGCGAGTTGCGCACACCCTTCCCCGTGATGCCGCTGCGACTGTTCCGGTCCCGGCAGTTCTCCCTGGCCAACGTCATCGGGCTGACGTTCACGCTGGGAATGATGGGCGCCGTCTTCCTCCTGTCGCAGTACCTCCAGATCGTCATGGGGTACTCCCCGTTCGAGGCCGGCCTGCGAACCTTGCCGTGGACCGCCGCACCCATGCTGGTGGCGCCGATCGCAGGCCTGCTTGCGCCACGGCTGGGTGTCCGGACCCTCCTCGTCACCGGACTGGTCCTGCAGGGGTTGTCGCTGCTGTGGATGGCGTCGCTCGTCGTCCCCGGCGCCACGTACGGCAGCATGATTCCGGCGTTCGTGATGGCGGGCGCAGGGATGGGTCTGACGTTCGCCCCCAACGCGACCGCCGTCCTCGCCGACATGCCCGAGGCCGACCACGGCACGGCCAGTTCGACCAACGCGACACTCCGTGAGATCGGAGTCGCGCTGGGGATCGCTCTGCTGACCGCGGTGTTCCTCGGTGCGGGCGGCAGCCTGACACCGACGGGATACGTCGACGCCCTCGCACCCGCTCTGTACGTGGGAGCCGGATTCGTGGCGGTCGCGGTCGTCGCCGCGGCCCTCATGCCGGGACGATCCAAGGCCGTCCTGGCGTCGACGTGACCGTGGTGGGGGTCAGTCCTGCCAGCCCGGCCGGACCAGCCCCCACTCGTACGCCATGACCACCAGTTGCGTGCGGTCGCGGGCGCCGAGTTTCAACAGAATTCGGCTGACGTGGGTGCGGGCGGTGGCGGGGCTCAGGAACAACCGTGAGCCGATCTCGGCGTTGGTGAGTCCCTCTGCGATCAGGATCATCACCTCGCGTTCGCGGTCGGTCAGGTCGTCGAGACGGGTGCGCTGCGGCGGCCGTTTGGCGTGGGTCGCGAACTCCGCGACCAGCTTTCGCGTCACCGACGGTGACAGCAGGGCGTCCCCGCCCGCCACCACGCGGACCGCCCGCACCAGTTCGGCGGGTTCGGTGTGTTTGACGAGGAAACCCGTTGCTCCCGCGCGCATCGCCTCGAACACGTACTCGTCCAGTTCGAACGTGGTGAGCACCACCACCCGCACGCCGGACAGCGCGGGATCGGCGGCGATACGCCGGGTCGCCTCCAGCCCGTCGAGCACCGGCATCCGGATGTCCATGAGGACGACATCGGGGACCAGCGAGCGAGTCAGGCTCACCGCCTGCTCACCGTTCTCGGCCTGACCGGCCACGGTGACATCGGCCTGCGCGTCGAGCAGGGCGGCGAACCCCGCCCGCACGAGGGCCTGGTCGTCGGCGACGAGCACGCGAATCGTCATGTCCGGCCCGCCGTGTCCCCGCCGAAGGGGAGCGTCGCCTGCACCCGGAAGCCGCCGACCGGTCCGATCCCGGCGGTCAGCTCACCACCCAGAGCGCGTGCGCGTTCCCGCATGCCGGGGATGCCGTTCCCGCCGCCACCGGTGGCCGTGCCGACGGGACCCCGGCCGTCGTCGTCGATCCGGACGCGGACGAACGTGGGCGCGTACGACACGGTCACGTCGGCCGACGAGCTCCCGGAATGGCGGGCCACGTTGGTCAGCGACTCCTGGACGATCCGCGCCGCAGCCACGTCGACCACGGCCGGCAGCGGCCTCGGTGCGCCTTCGACGACGGTCGTCACCGCGAGGCCCGCGGCACGGGCGCGCTCGACCACACCGTCCAGGTCCCCGAGCCCGGCGGTGGGCGCGATCGGCGGGTGGTCCTCGCCGCCCCGCAGCGATGCCAGCAGCGCATGGACGTCGCCGATCGCGTCGCGGCTCGCGACCTTGATCGCGGACAGCGCCTCCTGCGACTGTTCAGGTCTGCTGTCCCACAGCTCGAGTGCGACCGACGCCTGCACGTTGATCATCGAGAGGCTGTGTGCCAGAACGTCGTGCAGTTCGCGGGCGATCGCGAGCCGCTCCTCGCTGGCCCGTCGACGCTGCTCGTCCAGGACGCTGCGCCTCGCCGCCTCGGCGCGTTGCCTGCGGGCGTCGAGCGTCCCGCGGCGCTGACGGATGATCTCGGCGGCGGCGAGGAGCACCAGCAGCCACGCGGCGATGCCGGTGAGGGCGGCGAGTGACGGCGCCTCGGCAGACGACACGGCGGGCACGGCGAAGACGATCAGGGCGTAGCCGATCGCGAGAACCGGATAGGTGAGCCATCGGGATCCGGCCGTCGCGGCGCCGAGAAACGCGACGACGAGCGACAGGAAGACCGGGCCGTACCCGTATCCCCGCGCGACGTAGAGGACCGTGACGGCCAGGACGACGAACAGAACCGCGACAGGACGCCGTCGCCGGAAGACCAGCGCGACCGGACCGCACACCAGCAACACGAAGCCGGCGGCGTCCAACGGCTCCGCCCACGACTGGTTGTGGTTGGCGCCGATACTGCCGACCACCTGCACGATCGCGACGCCCAGGGCGATCAGGAGGTCCCGCGGGGCGATCGACGTGTCCCTCCGGTCAGTGCGCACCACCCGAACGTAGACCCGATCCGGCGAGCCTGTCATCGTCCGCGACGCGTGCACGAGAAGACGCGCGCAGACGGATGTGCGCGACTCGCGCCGAGCCGACGCTGGAGGCATGACTTCCGACATCGTGGTCACCGACAGGTTGACCAAACGCTACGGCGAACACACGGCGGTCGACGCCGTCAGCCTGACCGTGCGGGCAGGGGAGGTGTACGGGTTCCTCGGACCGAACGGCGCAGGCAAGACCACCACGCTGCGCATGCTCACCGGTCTGGTCCGGCCGACCTCCGGGAGCGCGACACTCTTCGGGCGTCCACCCGGGGACAGCGCGGTGGCGGTGCGCACCGGCGTCCTGATCGAGGGACCCGGCTTCTTCCCCTACCTGTCCGGTCGCGACAACCTGCGGGTGCTGAGCAGATACCGCCGACTGCCGGACGACGCGGCGGAATCCGCGCTGCACCGGGTGGGGCTGCGCGAGCGGGGACACGACCGTTTCCGCACCTACTCGCTCGGGATGAAGCAGCGGCTCGGTGTCGCGGCCGCACTCCTCGGCGAACCCGATCTGCTGATCCTCGACGAACCCACCAACGGTCTCGACCCGGCCGGCATGGCCGAGATGCGGGAACTGATAGTCGAACTCGCGCACTCCGGGCATTCGGTGCTGCTCTCCAGCCACATGCTCAGCGAGGTCCAGGAGATCTGCGACCGCGTCGGGGTGATCTCGCGCGGGGAGTTGATCGCACAGTCCACCGTGGCCGAACTACGGGGAGACACCAGCCTGCTGGTGCGAGCCGATCCGAGGGAACGAGCGGCAGCGGTGCTCGCGGAACTACTGGGACACGACGTCGTCGACACGGTGGGCGACGCCCTCACACTTGCGGTGTCGCCGGACCTGGCGCCGAAGGTGGCCCGTGTTCTCGTCGACGCGGGAATCGACGTGCACGAACTGGCCCGGCGGGAACGATCGCTCGAGGACGTCTTCTTCGACCTGACGTCGGACGTCACCGCCGGAGACCACACGAGCAACGATGCGAGGAGAGTGTCATGAACGCAGTGATCGCCAGCACGCGGGCCGAGCTTCTGCGACTACGGAAATGGCCGTCGATGTGGGTGCTGCTCGCCGCGTGGATCGTGCTCAACCTGGTCTTCGTCTATATGTTCAACTACATTACGTTCGCGACCGGCGGCACCACCGACATGGCGTCGTCCGCACCCCCGGACGTGCTGCTCGCGCAGATGCTGCCCTCGGCGGTGCCCCAGGTGTTCACCCAGGGCATGGCCATGTTCGGGGGCGCACTGATGCTCATCCTCGGCGCCCTCACCATCGGCAGCGGCTACGGGTGGGGGACGTGGAAGACCGTATTCACCCAGGGACCTCCACGATCGGCCGCGCTCACCGGAACCCTGCTCGCTCTGCTGACCGTGGTGATCGGACTCGTTCTCACGGTGGCGGCCGTCGATCTCGGGGTGGCCTCGGTCATCGCCGTGGTCGAATCGGAGTCGGCGAGTCTTCCTGCCGCGGATGCGATGCTGAAGGCGCTCGCCTCCGGGGTGCTCATCCTCGGGATGTGGACCGCCGCCGGTGTCCTCGTCGGCGCTCTCGCACGGGGGCCGGCGTTGTCGGTCGGTCTCGGACTGGTGTGGGTGCTGGTGGTCGAAAACCTCCTCCGCGGGGTCGCGGCCGTCCTCGACCCCGTGTCGGTGGTGACGGACTTCCTGCCCGGCACCGCCGCGGGTTCGCTCGCCGGATCGCTCCGAGACTTCGGCGGTGACACCACCCCCGGTGTCCTGAACATCCTCGACGGAGGCACGTCCGTGGTTCTCCTGGCCGGGTACGTCGCCGCGTCCGCGCTGGGAACGGTCTGGCTCGTCCGCCGGCGCGACGTGAACTGACCGCGCGAGGCGGCGGCTCAGAACAGCGGGCCGCCGCCGAACGGTTCCCGGTGTGAGGGAGGGGTCCGGCCCTGGGTGTCGGTGATGCCGTATTCGACGGCCAGCTCCGCCGTGACGAAGGTGTGGCCGCTGCGCTGAGGAAGGGTCGGGTCCGCGGTCAGGGCGCAGATCACCTCGCCGATGAACTCGGGGGACTCGGCGTCCGCGACGGGAAAGCCGGCGATGGTCTCGAGGCCGCTGGCGACGATCATCTCCGTCCGGACGATGCCCGGCCACAGCGAGACCGCGCGCACGTCGTGCGGAGCCAGCTCCGCCGCCATGTCGCTGGCCATCTTGTCCAGCCCGGCCTTGGACATGCCGTACAGCACCGAGTGCAGATGCCCGCGGGTCCCGAACGACGAGATGTTCGCGATCAACCCGGAGCGGCGGGGCACCATCATCCGCGCAGCCTCCACGGACGCGACGTAATGGGCGCGCAGTCCGACACCGATCAGCGAGTCCCAGTCGTCCAGCGGCCGCTCCCAGAACGGCGTGCTGAACCCGCCGAATCCCTTGGGCGCCGCCCACACGTTGTTGACCAGCAGGTCGAGTCGGCCGGCCTGCTCCTCCGAGATCCGGGCGAACAGCGCACGCACATCTGCGTCTTCGCGGTGATCGCAGGCCACCGCGATGCCGGTCCCACCGGCACCGGTGACCGTTCGCGCCGACACCGACAGCGGGCTGTCGTCCGTCACCGGGCCGCGCCCGGTGACGTAGACGGTCCACCCGGCGGCTCCCAGCGCCGTCGCCACACCCTTGCCGACGCCGCGGCTCCCCCCGGTGACCAGGGCTACCCCGGCGCTCACTGGACGACCACCGTGTCCTGGGTGAGCGGGCGGGTGATCGACCATCGAGTGGTGAAGTGGCATCGTGACATTCGCCAGCCGCCGTCCTCGAGACGGTAAGCGTCGTCGTACTCGCCGGAGGACACGGTCTCCGTCCCCTTCAGCAGATCGACCTGGCGGAACTTCAGCGTCCACGCGCCCGACGCCTCGGTGTTGCTGTGCATCACGATGTCCGGATGGAAGCCGTGGTGCATGTCGAGGATCACGTGCTTGCCGTCCACTTCGTGGAGCGCGATCCTGCGGAAGATGTCCGTGAGCCGGTCGGCGTCGTCGAACCGGCCGAGCGGACCGAAGTCGATCGACGCCCCGGTCGAGACGAAGCAGGCGCGGAACGCGTCCGGATCCTTGCCGTCGCACGCTCGCCAGTAGCGGTACTTGAGCGCCTTGATCGCGTCGATCCGCTCCAGGTCCGCCAGACGCTGCTCCACCGAGCGTTCGTCCACTCCGCCGTCCTCCCGTTGCCGTTCACCGTGTCGGGAGAGACGCTAGGCCGGGAACGCGCCGCGTGGATGCAGAATCCCGGTGGGCGGGAACCTGCGCGTCGTCAGGATCCGCCGGGGAACGGGTCGGTCACCGGATCGGTCCCGAGCGCCACGCGCCAGGTGGCCTCCCGGACGGCCGCCTCGGTCAGCGCGGTGACGCCGAGCGTGCGGGTGTCGTCCGTCTCACCGTGTTCGACGACGGCCCGCCACGCGACGGCGGTGTCGGCCTCGACCTGGGCCGCCAGCTGCGCGGCCGTGATCGGATCGGTGACCGGGAACGGCAGGGTGTAGCCCGCCTCGGCGGGCGGGGCCGTCAGCCCTGCCGCGGTCAGCGTGTCCAGGAGCCCGTCCCGGCGCGCCCGGTGGGCCGCGGCGGCGGTGGCCACCTGGGTGGCCCGGGTGGGATTCGAGAATGCGGCGACCACTCCGTAGGCGAACACCGCGGAATGTTCGGCGGTCAGCGCGTCGGCGAGGCTCTTACCCTCGGCTTCGGTGGGTGTCGTCACGGCAGCACCACCGCCAGATACGTTCCGCACGCGGCGCTGATCGACGCGCAGAGCCCCGCCCGGTAGGCGGTCAGTGTGCGCGCCGAATCGGCTGCGCTGCGCTGCGACTCGGCCAGGTCGGCCCGCAATTGATCGAGACCGGGCGGCGGCGCCGGAGCGGTCGGTGTCGTCGACGGGGGAGCGGACGTGGTCGGTGCGGTACCGTCCGGGTAAGTTCCTGCAGCCCTAGCGATTTCGGCGTCCAGTGCGTCGGCGTGTGCGGTGCGCTGGGCGCGGACCAGTTCGAGTGCCGCACCGCGATCGGGGAGCAGCGCGATCGTGGCCGCCGCGCCGGCGGCGTCACGACGAGCCAGACGCGACTGTGCGACGAGTGAATCGACCTCGGTGTCGGAGTCCGCGTCGTCGGCGCACCCCGCCAGCAGGGAGACGCTCGCGACGCCGAACGCCGAGGCTGCTGCGAACCGGAGAGCGGTGCGCCGGGACACGGCCGGACCGGATGTCGGGGGCCGGGAGACGGTGGGCATGAGCACCGGTCCATGGTGCCAGGTCGGGCCGCGATCCCGGGAATCGAGCACCGGGGCTGGTCACGGACGCCTCGAATCGGCGTTACTCTTAGATGCTCGAACCCGTCCCGGCGGGTTCGCGGTGCTGCGTGCGCAGCACGATGACCTGCCAGACCACGAACACGACGAGCGACAACTGAAACGAGGAGCTTCCCCGATGCCGGTTCCATCCAAGGAGAGGGTGACGGAGCTCATCTCCGATCTGGTGCAACGCCAGGGCTACGACTTGGAGGACGTTGCAGTCACCCTCGCGGGTCGGCACAGCGCAGTCCGGATCATGGTGGACAGTGACGCCGGACTCGAACTCGACGCGGTCGCGAACCTGAGCCACGAGATCTCCGAGGTCTTCGATTCGGTGTCCGATTTCGGGGAGTCGCCGTACACGCTCGAGGTCACGTCTCCCGGTATCGGCCGGCCGCTCACGCACGAGCGGCACTGGCGCCGGGCACGCGGCCGCAAGGCGCGTATCGATCTCGCGCACGAGACCGTCGTGGGTCGGATCGGCGTCCTCGACGGCGACTCGGTCGCGGTGGTGATCGGCTCGCGCACCGGCCCGGAGGTTCGGCGCGTCGCGCTCCCGGACATTCAGAAAGCTGTTGTGCAGGTGGAATTCTCGAAACCCGACCCGAGGGAGCTGGAACTCGCCGGCGGGATTCCCGAAGGTCGCGTGGCACCCGCGGACGCACCCGCGTCGGAAGATGAAGAAGTAGTAGAGGGGTTGGACAAGTGAATATCGACATTGCGGCGTTGCGCGCCATCGAGGCCGACAAGGGCATCTCGATCGAGACTGTCATCTCGACCATTCAGACCGCGTTGCTCACCGCCTATCGGCACACCGAGGGGCATCAGCAGCACGCGCGGATCGACGTCGACACCAAGAGCGGCATCGTGCGGGTGATGGCGCACGACGTCGACGCCGACGGCAATATGGTCGGCGAGGAATGGGACGACACCCCGGAAGGTTTCGGCCGGATCGCCGCGACCACCGCCCGCCAGGTCATCCTCCAGCGGCTGCGGGACGCCGAGCACGAGCGGAGCTTCGGCGAGTACTCCACCCACGAGGGTGAGATCGTCGGCGGCGTGATCCAGCGCGACACCCGCGCGAACTCCCGCGGCATGGTCGTCGTGCGGATCGGCAGCGAGGCCAGCGGCGCCGAGGGCCTGATCCCGCCCGCCGAGCAGGTGCCCGGCGAGAACTACGAGCACGGCGAGCGGCTCAAGTGCTACGTCGTCGGTGTGGCCCGTGGGCAGCGCGGACCTCAGATCACGCTGTCGCGCACCCACCCGAACCTCGTCCGCAAGCTGTTCGCGCTCGAGGTTCCGGAAATCGCGGACGGTTCGGTCGAGATCATCGCCGTCGCCCGGGAGGCCGGGCACCGGTCGAAGATCGCCGTCCAGTCGCGGGTGCAGGGACTGAACGCCAAGGGCGCGTGCATCGGGCCGATGGGCCAGCGGGTGCGCAACGTGATGAGCGAACTGGCCGGCGAGAAGATCGACATCATCGACTTCGACGAAGACCCGGCCCGGTTCGTCGGCAACGCGCTCTCGCCGTCGAAAGTGGTCTCCGTCACTGTCGTGGACCCCGAGGCGCGGGCCGCGCGTGTCGTCGTCCCCGACTTCCAGCTGTCCCTCGCCATCGGCAAGGAAGGGCAAAATGCCCGTCTTGCTGCGCGCTTGACCGGGTGGCGAATCGACATCCGCAGTGACGCCGCACCCGCCCCCGAGTCGGCAGGCGGACCCGCCGCGACCAGTCGTTGAGCCGGGAATGCGGAGATCGGGGCGAGTCGGCGGTAGAGTGGTCAATGGTTCAGCATGAGCATCCCGATTCTGCGCGCGTTCCTACCGGTTCACCGGTCCGAACATGCATAGGATGTAGGGAGCGCGCGCTGGCTGTCGATCTGCTCAGGGTTGTGGTTAGTGAGAGCGGGCCGCAAGGTCATGTTCTCGCCCCGGACCCGAGGCGCAGGCTTCCCGGTCGAGGTGCGTGGCTGCACCCCGTCGAGGCTTGCCTGAGTCTCGCGGAACGACGCCGAGCATTCGGCAGAGCACTGCGAGTGTCCGGAAGTGTCGACACGTCAGAAGTCGACCACTGGGTACGAGCAGGGCACCCACCCAGAGCAGTACCTCTCGAACAGAACAGGCACAAGCACTCATGAGCACACCGTGAAGCACCAGCGATGATCGTCCATCGGAGATAACCCGAGGTCGTGCGGGCCCCTCTCAGGGGAGCCTCCTGCTCGACCTCATCAGTGAGGAGAGCAGTGGCAGGCAAGGCCCGCGTGCACGAGTTGGCTAAAGAACTCGGTGTCACAAGTAAAGAACTACTCGCAACGCTCAAGGAGCAGGGCGAGTTCGTGAAGTCGGCGTCCTCCACGGTGGAGGCGCCCGTCGCCAGGCGTCTGCGGGAATCCTTCCCGTCGGCGAAGTCCGCCGATTCCGCAGCCCGTCCGGCTGCCAAGCCCGGCGCACCCGCGCCGAGCGCCCCGGCGACCGCAGCGAAGCCGGGCGGTCCCCGTCCCGGCCCGAAGCCGGCAGCCCCGGCTCCGGCTCCGGCTCCGGCCGCACCCGCTGCGGCAGCCCCCGCGGCTACCCCCGAGGCGCAGGCCCCGGCTCCGGCCGCCCCCGCGGCAAGCGCAGCCACCCCGGCTGCCCCGGCGACCAATGCTCCCAAGCCCGGTCGGCCCACCCCGGCTGCCCCGGCTCCGGCCGCACCCGCAGCTCCGGCCGCACCCGCAGCCCCGGCTGCCAGTGCACCCGCGGCTCCGTCCACGGGCGCCAAGCCCGGCGGACCCCGTCCCGGCCCGAAGCCCCCGCGTGTCGGTAACAACCCGTACTCCTCGGCTCCCGCCGAGCGTCCGGCACCCCGCCCCGCTCCCGGCGCACCGCGTCCGGGTGCACCCCGTCCGGCTCCCGGACAGGGTGGACCTCGTCCGGCTCCCGGTCAGGGCGGTCCCCGTCCGGCTCCCGGTCAGGGTGGACCTCGTCCGGCACCGGGTCAGGGCGGTCCCCGTCCGGCTCCCGGTCAGGGCGGTCCCCGTCCCAGCCCCGGCTCGATGCCTCCTCGCCCGAACCCGGGCGCGATGCCTGCACGTTCGGCACGTCCCGCTCCCGGCGGTCGTCCCGGCCGTCCCGGCGGAGCCCCCGGCGGTCGTCCCGGTGGCGGCGGCGGTGGATACCGCGGTGGCGGAGCCCCCGGTGCCGGCGCAGGCGCGCCCGGTGGCGGAGCACCCGCAGGTGGTTTCCGCGGTCGTCCCGGCGGCGGTGGACGCCCCGGTCAGCGCGGTGCGGCAGCAGGTGCGTTCGGTCGCCCCGGTGGTGCCCCGCGTCGTGGTCGCAAGTCGAAGCGTCAGAAGCGCCAGGAATACGATTCGATGCAGGCGCCCGCCGTCGGCGGCGTGCGGTTGCCCCGTGGCAACGGCGAGACCATTCGCCTCGCCCGCGGTGCATCCCTGTCGGACTTCGCTGAGAAGATCGACGCGAACCCCGCAGCGTTGGTGCAGGCACTGTTCAACCTCGGCGAGATGGTGACGGCGACCCAGTCGGTCAACGACGAGACGCTGGAACTGCTCGGCGGCGAGATGAACTATGTCGTCCAGGTCGTCAGCCCCGAGGACGAGGACCGCGAGCTGCTCGACAGCTTCGACCTCACCTACGGCGAAGACGAAGGTGGCGAAGAGGACCTCGAGTCCCGTCCGCCGGTGGTCACCGTCATGGGCCACGTCGACCACGGTAAGACCCGACTGCTCGACACGATCCGTAAGGCCAACGTCCGTGAGGGCGAGGCCGGCGGCATCACGCAGCACATCGGTGCCTACCAGGTGCTGACCGAGCTCGACGGCAACGAGCGTCTCGTGACGTTCATCGACACCCCCGGTCACGAGGCCTTCACGGCCATGCGTGCCCGTGGTGCCAAGGCCACCGACCTCGCGATCCTGGTCGTCGCCGCCGACGACGGCGTCATGCCTCAGACGGTGGAAGCGATCAACCACGCCCAGGCGGCCGACGTGCCGATCGTGGTCGCGGTGAACAAGATCGACAAGGAAGGCGCGAACCCGGACAAGATCCGGCAGCAGCTCACCGAGTACGGACTGGTCGCCGAGGAATACGGCGGAGACACCATGTTCGTCGACATCTCGGCGAAGCAGGGCACCAACATCGACGCACTGCTCGAAGCCGTGCTGTTGACGGCGGACGCTGCCCTGGACCTGCGGGCCAACCCGGACATGGACGCTCAGGGTGTCGCCATCGAGGCGCACCTCGACCGTGGACGCGGCCCCGTCGCTACCGTGCTCATCCAGCGCGGAACGCTGCGGGTCGGCGACTCGATCGTGGCCGGCGACGCATACGGACGTGTGCGCCGCATGGTCGACGAGCACGGCGACGACGTGCTCGAGGCCCTGCCCTCGCGTCCCGTCCAGGTGGTCGGCTTCACGTCGGTCCCCGGTGCAGGCGACAACCTGCTCGTGGTCGACGAGGACCGCATCGCCCGTCAGATCGCCGACCGGCGCAATGCGCGTAAGCGCAACGCGCTGGCCGCGAAGAGCCGCAAGCGCATCAGCCTCGAGGACCTGGATTCGGCTCTCAAGGAGACGTCGCAGCTCAACCTCATCCTCAAGGGCGACAACTCGGGAACCGTGGAGGCCTTGGAAGAGGCCCTGCACGGCATCGAGATCGACGACGAGGTGCAGTTGCGGGTCATCGACCGTGGTGTCGGTGGCGTCACCGAGACCAACGTCAACCTGGCCGCCGCGTCGAACGCGATCATCATCGGGTTCAACGTCCGCGCCGAGGGCAAGGCGACCGAGTTGGCGAACCGCGAGGGCGTCGACATCCGGTACTACTCGGTGATCTACCAGGCCATCGACGAGGTCGAGAAGGCTCTCAAGGGCATGCTCAAGCCGATCTACGAAGAGGTCGAGCTGGGCAAGGCGGAGATCCGCGCGATGTTCCGTTCGTCCAAGGTCGGCAACATTGCCGGTTGCCTCGTCACCTCGGGTACCATCCGTCGCAATGCGAAGGCCCGGCTGCTGCGTGACAACACGGTTGTCGCCGAGACCGTCACCATCTCCTCGCTGAAGCGGGAGAAGGAGGACGCTGTCGAGGTACGCGAGGGTTACGAGTGCGGTTTGACGCTCACCTACTCCGACATCAAGGTCGGTGACGTCATCGAGGCCTACGAGCTTCGGGAAAAGCCGCGCGACTAGTCGCCATCCGTTTGGGGTGACGCAGCAGCGTCATCCGGCGTGCGCTTCTCCGGCCGATCGACTCGGCCGGGGGAGCGCACGTCTCCCCGAAGGAGGAAAGTTTGTACGTCGGTGCGCTCGAGCTCGACATCTTGCTCGGTGACGTGCGATCTCTGAAAGAGAAGCGTGCAATGGTCAAACCGGTTCTGGCGGAGCTGCGACGCTACGGCGTCTCGGCGGCGGAGACCGGGGAACAGGATCGGTACCGCCGGTCGATGCTCGGTGTCACGATGGCGAGTTCGGCGGTCGATCACGTACACGAGGTACTCGATACGTGCGAACGGCACGTCGCCGAGCTGCCGGAACTGCAACTCCTTGCGGTCCGGCGACGGATTTTCGGCCCCGAGGACTGACTCGGAGTGCCCTGCCCGCCCCGCCGCATCCGCGGCCCGGCGTGCAGAATGAACTACAGCTACACACGCAACTTCACAACTTATCCAGCGGCCAGGGAGAGGAGTCTGATTGTCATGGTGGATCCCGCCCGGGCACGCAAACTCGCCAAGCGCATCGGCACGATCGTCGCGACGGCGATCGACCACGAAATCAAGGACCCTCGCCTGGCGTTCGTCACGATCACCGATACCAAGGTGACGGCCGACCTCCACGACGCCACCGTGTACTACACCGTGATGGGTGCCGACCTCGAGTCCGAACCGGACCTCGCCGCCGCAGCCGCGGGGTTGGAGAAGGCGAAGGGCGTTCTGCGCTCGAAGGTGGGCGCAGGCACCGGAGTCCGGTTCACTCCGACGCTGACGTTCGTCGCGGACACGGTCCCCGACACCGCGCGGCACATGGAGGAACTCCTCGCCCGCGCACGCGCCGCCGACGACGAGGTCGCGCGTGTCGCGGCCGGTGCGTCCCCGGCCGGTGACCCCGACCCGTACAAGGAGCCCCGAGCCGAGGACGCGGACGACGCGGAAGTCGACGAGCCCTCCGGTTCCCGCCAGGCGGACTGACACGAACCGACATGACCCACACTCAGGAGACGTCCCTGTCTGATCTCGATCGTCACGAGGTGTTTCTGCCGCAGGCGGTCGCCGTTCTCGAGAACGCGACGTCGGTGACGATTCTGTGTCACGTCCAACCCGATGCCGACACGATCGGCAGTGGGCTCGCCCTGGCGTTGGTGCTCGAGCGCAAAGGGATTCCGGTACAGGTCGCGTTCGGCGCGCCCGACGAACTACCGGAGTCGATGCGCGAACTGCCGGGCACCCACCTGCTGGTGCCGGCGGATCAGGTGCGCCGCAACGTCGACCTGCTCGTGACCGTCGACTGCGGCAGTGCCGGGCGTCTGGGGAAGCTCGCCGACCGGCTCGCGAACGCGGGCGACACCCTCGTCATCGATCACCACCGGTCCAACACCCGCTTCGGTCGCATGAACCTGATCGACGAGTCCGCGGAGTCGACGACCGCTGTCGTGGCACAGATGTTCGACCTGTGGGGTGTGGACATCGACGCCGATCTCGCGCACTGCCTGTATGCGGGACTCGTGACCGATACCGGTTCGTTCCGCTGGGTGCAGCCCGGCACCCACACGCTGGCCGAGAGGCTGCTCGCCACCGGAATCGACGGAGCCCGCATCGCGCGGCGCCTGCTCGACACTCACCCGTTCGGCTGGCTGCCCATGCTGTCCTCGGTGCTCGGATCGGCGACGCTCGTCCCCGACGCAGCGGGAGGGCGTGGACTGGTGTACGCGGTCATCCGGCGGGCCTACATCGGAGACCTCCGCTCGGAGGAGATCGAAAGCGTCATCGATATCGTCCGGACGACGTCCGAGGCCGAGGTCGCCGCCGTCCTCAAGGAGGCGGTGGACGGCACCTGGTCGGTGTCGCTGCGATCGAAGTCCGACGTGGACGTGTCGGTCGTCGCCGGGTATCTCGGCGGCGGCGGTCATCGGTTCGCCGCCGGTTACACGGCCGAGTGCTCTGCGGACGAGATCGTGACCTCGCTCGTCGAGTCGCTCGGCTGAGGTCCGAATTCGTTGGCTGACGTCTCGGAAGTCACGGGCGACGCGACCGCCCGGACGGTGTTCGGGCTGGCGCTGCCCGCGCTCGGTGTCCTCGCTGCCGAACCGATCTATCTGCTCTTCGACATCGCCGTCGTCGGTCGGCTGGGCGCCCTGGCGCTCGCGGGCCTCGCCGTCGGCGGTCTCATCCTCGCCCAGGTCAGCACGCAGCTGACGTTCCTGTCCTACGGCACGACGGCGCGTGCGTCCCGCATGCACGGTGCCGGCGACGAGCGCGGCGCGGTCCGGGAGGGCGTGCAGGCCACGTGGCTGGCACTGGGCATCGGCGCGCTCGTGATCGCGCTGGCCCACCTGTTCGCGCGGCCGGTCACCTCGGCGATCGCCGGCGGCTCCGACATCGCGGCGGCCGCCGAGAGCTGGCTGCGGATCGCGGTGTTCGGGGCCCCGCTGATTCTCGTCGCGATGGCGGGCAACGGGTGGATGCGCGGCGTGCAGAACACGGTGCGGCCCCTCCGTTTCGTGATCGCCGGTCTCGCCGTGTCGGCCGTGGCCTGCCCGGTGCTGGTGCACGGATTGTGGGGCGCGCCGCGGCTGGAACTCGAGGGTTCGGCGGTCGCGAACGTGATCGGTCAGGCGGTGTCCGCGAGCCTGTTCGTCGGAGCGCTGATGGTCGAGCGGGTGCCGTTGCGTCCGCGGTGGCACGTCATGCGCGCCCAGATGGTGCTCGGCCGGGATCTGATCCTGCGGAGCCTGGCCTTCCAGGCGTGTTTCCTCTCGGCTGCCGCCGTCGCGTCCCGGTTCGGTGCCGCGGCGGTCGCCGCGCACCAGGTGGTGCTGCAGCTGTGGAACCTCGTCGCCCTCACCCTCGACTCCCTGGCGATCGCCGCACAGGCGCTGGTCGGTGCCGCGCTGGGCGCCGGACACGCCAAGGGCGCCACGCGACTGTCGTGGCGCATCACCCGATGGTCCACGATCTTCGCGACAGGGCTCGCCCTGATCTTCGCCCTCGGCCACGGGGTGATCCCCGAACTGTTCACCTCCGATCAGGCCGTGCTCGACGAGATGGCGGTGGCGTGGTGGTTCTTCGTCGCGATCATGCCGGTCGCCGGAGTGGTGTTCGCCCTCGACGGGGTGCTGCTCGGGGCCGGTGACGTCGCCTTCCTCCGGAATGCCACGCTGTCCTGCGCGTTGGTCGGATTCCTCCCACTGATCTGGCTGTCGATGCTGCACGACTGGGGCCTGGCGGGAATCTGGACGGGTCTCACGGTGTTCATATTTCTTCGGATGCTCGCGGTCGTGTGGCGCGTCGGAACGGGCCGCTGGGCAGTGGTCGGGTCCGATCTGCAGACACGACACGGATCGGACAGCGATCCGGCGGCGGAACACGATCGGAAAGGTGGTTGACGTGGCACCCAAACTGATGGCGGTGAGCGACGTCCATGTGGGGCACCGGGGAAACCGCCCGATCACCGAGGACATCTATCCCGACTCGCCCGAGGACTGGCTGATCGTCGCGGGCGACGTCTCGGAGAAGACCGACGACATCCGGTGGGCGCTGAAACTCCTGCGCAGTCGTTTCGCCGAGGTCATCTGGGTCCCCGGCAACCACGAACTGTGGACGACGGCGAAGGACCCGGTGCAGATCCACGGCGCCGCCCGCTACGACTACCTGGTCACCATGTGCCGGGAGATCGGCGTCATCACCCCCGAGGACCCGTTCCCGGTGTGGGAGGCCGAGGACGGCCCGATCACCCTGGTCCCGATGTTCCTGCTGTACGACTACACGTTCCTGCCCGACGGTGCCACCACCAAGGAGGAAGGTCTCGCGATCGCGCGCGAGAAGAACGTGGTGGCCACGGACGAGTTCCTGCTGTCGAGCGAACCCTACGGAACCCGGGATGCCTGGTGTCGCAGCCGCGTCGAGGCGACGAAGGCCCGGTTGGACGCCCTGCCCACGGGCACCCGCACCGTGCTGATCAACCACTTCCCGTTGGTGCGTCAACCGACGCAGGTGCTGTGGTACCCGGAGTTCTCCCTGTGGTGCGGTACCGAACTGACCGCGGACTGGCACACCCGGTACAACGCCGTCTGCGCCGTGTACGGGCATCTGCACATTCCGCGCACCACCTATTACGACGGTGTGCGGTTCGAAGAGGTGTCGCTGGGCTACCCGCGGGAGTGGCAGCGGCGGGGACTCCCGGACCGCCTCCTGCGGCAGATCCTCCCGGTGCCGGAGTACCCGCCGGGAACACTGAACAAGTGGGGCGGCCACTTCAAGGTGACCCCCGAACAGGAAGCCGAAGTGGAGAAGATGCGGGCGAGGGGGGCCCTGTGATCGAGAGAATTCTGCCTGCCGGAGTGGTGTCGTCGGAACTGTTCGACGATCCGCCGGGCCTGCGTCCGCACCCGCAGGAGGAGGCGCTCATCGGCAGGGCGGTGGAGAAGCGGCGCCGCGAATTCACCACCGCACGTCATTGCGCCCGCCTGGCGATGACGAAGCTGGGCGTGGACCAGGCCCCTGTTCTGCGGGGCGACAAGGGGTCCCCCGTGTGGCCGCGCGGCGTGGTCGGAAGCCTCACCCACTGCGACGGTTACCGCGGCGCGGTGCTCGGCTACGCCATGCAGGTGCGGTCCGTGGGGATCGACGCCGAACCGCACGAGGCGCTGCCCGACGGTGTGCTGGACGCCGTGAGCCTGCACGCCGAACGCGACTGGCTGTCGGGCGCGGCGGACTCCGGGCTGTGGCGCTCCGCCACCGGCGGTCCCGTGCACCGGGACAGGCTGCTGTTCTGCGCCAAGGAGGCGACGTACAAGGCGTGGTTCCCGCTCACCGCCCGGTGGCTGGGGTTCGAGGACGCGCACATCACGTTCGAGGCGTCCGGGGACGGCACGGGCACGTTCCATTCGGATCTCCTGATCTCCGGAGAGACGGTCGACGGCCCACCGCTGGCGTCGTTCGACGGACGGTGGATGGTGTCCGACGGCCTGATCATCACCGCCATTGCGGTGCACTGATTTCGGTACTGTGCGGTGCACTGATTTCGGTGCGGTGACGAGGGCTGGCAGAATCGGGCCTCGTGTCTGCACGTGAAAAGCCCTCTTCCGGTCTCGTCGGCGCCGGACTGCTCATCGTCGACAAGGATGCGGGCGTCACCAGCCACGACGTGGTGGCCCGGTGCCGCAAGCTGCTCGGCACCCGGAAGGTCGGGCACGCGGGCACTCTCGACCCGATGGCCACCGGGGTGCTGGTGCTCGGTGTGGAGCGGGCAACGAAGCTGCTGGGGCTCCTCGCACTGACCACCAAGGCGTACACGGCCACGATCAGGCTGGGTCAGGCCACCACGACCGACGACGCCGAGGGCGAGGTCGTGGCGTCGGCCGATGCGTCCGGCGTGACGGACGAGGAGATCGCCGCGCAGGTGCACACCCTCACCGGAGACATCCAGCAGATCCCGTCGAGCGTCAGCGCCATCAAGGTCGACGGCAGGCGCGCGCACGCACTGATCCGTGCGGGCGAGGAGTTCGAACTCGCTCCCCGCTCGGTCACGGTGTCCCGGTTCGAGGTCGTCGCGAGGCGAACCGAGGGCACGTTCGTCGACCTCGACGTCGAGGTGGAATGTTCCTCCGGCACGTACGTCCGGGCCCTCGCGCGTGATCTGGGGATCGCACTGATCGGCGTAGGCGGACATCTCACCTCGCTGCGACGGACCCGGGTGGGACCGTTCACGCTCGAGCACGCGCGCACGCTGGAACAGCTGGCCGAGGAGCCGGGGGTCAGTCTCGACATCGATGCCGCCGCGCAGACCGCGTTCCCGCACCGGCAGATCGATGAGGACGAGGCCGAATCGATCAGTCAGGGCCGGTGGCTCGAGCCGATCGGTATCAAGGGCGTCTACGCTGCCATCGATCCGAGCGGGCACACGATCGCGCTGCTCCAGGAACGTGGACGGCGGGCCAGCTCGGTGATGGTGGTCCGCCCCGCGACCCTGAGGTAGCGGTTCACACCAGCCAGATGGCCTGGGCGGCGGGGTTTCCGAGCTCGATGGAGTCGTCGTGCGTGCCGAGCCGGATCGAGACGGTTCCGGCGTAGTCGCGTCGCTCCAGCACGGTGATCGTGACGTCCAGTGCCACACCGACCGAGTCGAAGTACCGCAGCATCGCCGGGTCGGAGTCCGAGATCCGGGCGATGCGGCCGCTCTCGCCGTTGACGAAGTCGCTGAGCTGGCGTGCCGGAGGAGTGGGCACCGAGCCGTCGACCGCGGGAATCGGATCGCCGTGCGGATCGCGCTCGGGATGGCCGAGCTTGGCGTCCATCCGGGAGATCATCAGATCCGAGACGGCGTGTTCGAGTACCTCCGCCTCGTCGTGCACCTCGTCCCAGCCGTATCCCAGTTCGTGCACCAGGTACGTCTCGATGAGGCGGTGCCTGCGGACCATTCCGACGGCGGCGACGCGCCCCGCCTCGGTGAGGGCGATGGACCCGTATCGGGCGTGATCGACGAGACCCTGGTCGGACAGTTTCCGGATGGCTTCCGACACGGTGGACGCCGACACTCCGATCTTCTCGGAGAGCAATTTCGTGGACACCCGCTCCTGCGACCACTCCTGAACGGTCCAGATGACCTTGAGGTAGTCCTGCGCCACTGCCGAGAGAGCCCCGGTCTCGGAGGTCGAGTCCTCGGTCACGCTCTGGTCATTCTTGTTCACGGCCACGCCATCGAGCTTAGGCAAGTCTTACCGGCGAGACACATCGACACACCTGATCCGTCGCCGGGGGACGGCCCGGGTGACCACGAACCGCGAGGTCGTGGCGCTTCGCCGGCGCGCGGGGCGGCCGGACACCCGGTCCGGAGATGAACATCGGCGCGCGGCACCGTAGGCTGCCACTCGTGCTGAGATGGCGTGGTCTCGACGAGGTTCCTGCCGACTGGGGTCGTTGTGTTCTCACGATCGGCGTATTCGATGGCGTGCACCGAGGTCACGCCCAACTGATCAGTCGAGCGGTGGCGGCTGCCCGCACGCGTGGAATACCCAGCGTGCTCATGACTTTCGATCCTCATCCGATGGAAGTGGTTCGTCCGGGCAGTCATCCCGCCCAGCTCACGACGCTCGCCCGCCGGGCGGAGCTCGCGGAGGAGCTGGGGATCGACGTGTTCTGCGTCATGCCGTTCACCGCCGAATTCATGAAGTTGACGCCGGAGCGGTACGCCCACGAGATCCTCGTGGAGCGCCTGCACGTGGCGGATGTCGTCGTCGGTGAGAACTTCACGTTCGGCAAGAAGGCTGCGGGCAACGTCGACCTGCTGCGTCAGATCGGAGACCGGTTCGGGTTCGCCGTCGACGGTGTGACGTTGCTCGCGGAGCACGCGGTCACGTTCTCGTCCACCTACATCCGGTCGTGCGTGGACGCCGGCGACATGGCCGCCGCGACGGAG
The DNA here is from genome assembly GCF_048381435.1 of Rhodococcus mengyinensis. Lineage (NCBI taxonomy): Bacteria > Bacillati > Actinomycetota > Actinomycetes > Mycobacteriales > Nocardiaceae > Rhodococcus > Rhodococcus mengyinensis. The sequence continues at coordinate 226,912 of NZ_JBLWIT010000105.1, forward strand.
GCCCTCGGCCGTCCGCACCGCGTCGAGGGTGTCGTCGTCCACGGCGACGGTCGTGGACGGCAGCTCGGCTATCCGACGGCGAACGTCGCGCCGCCCATGTATGCCGCGATTCCCGCGGACGGCGTGTACGCCGCCTGGTTCACCGTGCTCGGACACGGAGTCGACCTGGGCACGGTCACCTCCGGCGAGCGGTACATGGCCGCCGTGTCGGTGGGCACCAATCCCACGTTCTCCGGGCGGACGCGCACCGTGGAGGCCTTCGTCCTCGACCGGGAAGCCGACCTGTACGGCCAGCACGTGGCCGTCGATCTGGTGGAGCGGCTCCGCGGGATGGAAAAATTCGATTCGGTCGACGACCTGATCGTCGCGATGGGCAAGGACGCCGAGCGTGCGCGTGCGATCCTGGCGGCGTCGGAGGACGTGCGGTAAAGCCGTCCCATTTCAGCTGGTAAAGTAGACCGCTGGCGTGCGCTGCGGTTCGCGGTGGCCGCGCCGAGTTTCGATCCTTGCACGCGAACGTCATCACCAGGAGTGAACCAGTGGCATTGACCACCGAAGAAAAGAAGCAGGTTCTGAGCGAGTACGGCCTGCACGAGACCGACACCGGTTCGCCGGAGGCGCAGGTGGCCATGCTCACCAAGCGCATCGTCGATCTCACCGAACACCTCAAGATGCACAAGCACGACCACCACTCCCGCCGCGGCCTCCTGCTGCTGGTCGGACGCCGTCGTCGTCTGCTCAAGTACGTCCAGAAGGTCGACATCGAGCGTTACCGCTCGCTGATCGAGCGTCTCGGCCTGCGTCGCTGAGTTTCGTACACAGCGGTCATTTCGATCGCAAATCACTCCGGTAGCCGGCGGGGCCTTGCTTAGACTGGGCCTCGCTGGCTATCGGCGTTAGCTGCCGAGGGCAGCACTACCGTATGCACCCGAGAATGTGGTGTCGGTCTTCGGTAGTGGTCTTCCGGACACGGTCCGGGGGACTTCGATCGACGGCCGCCTCCGCACAGCGACATCCCGAGAACTCGAGAGGGGGATGTCCCTCAGGTGCGCAGTTCTCGCCAGGAGGGTGAGAACGCCCCCGCGGGTACGGCGAAGACGAGAGGGAAGTGAAAAGAAGAGATGACAGAGAATTCCGCAGTAGAGGTCGATGAGGGCGTGTTCGAATCCACCGCCGTGATCGACAACGGGTCCTTCGGAACCCGCACCATTCGTTTCGAGACCGGTCGCCTCGCGCAGCAGGCTGCCGGCGCCGTCGTCGCCTACCTGGACGACGAGACGATGCTGCTGTCCGCGACGAGCGCCAGCAAGCACCCCAAGGAGCACTTCGACTTCTTCCCCCTGACGGTGGACGTCGAGGAGCGCATGTACGCGGCGGGCCGTATCCCCGGCTCGTTCTTCCGTCGTGAGGGCCGTCCCTCCACGGACGCGATCCTGACCTGCCGCCTGATCGACCGCCCGCTGCGCCCGTCGTTCGTCGACGGTCTGCGCAACGAGATCCAGGTCGTCGTCACGGTGATGAGCCTGAACCCGCAGGACCTGTACGACGTGGTCGCGATCAACGCCGCGTCTGCTTCCACCCAGATCGCCGGACTGCCGTTCTCCGGACCCGTCGGCGGTGTGCGCGTCGCGCTCATCACCTCGGACGAGAACAAGGCCGGCCAGTGGGTCGCATTCCCCACCGTCGAGCAGCTCGAGAACGCCGTCTTCGACATGGTCGTCGCGGGTCGCATCGTCTCCGGCAGCGGTGACGACGCCGACGTCGCGATCATGATGGTCGAGGCCGAAGCCACCGACAACGTGATCTCCCTGATCGACGGTGGCGCACAGGCTCCCACCGAGGCGATCGTGGCCGAGGGCCTCGAGGCTGCCAAGCCGTTCATCGCCCGCCTCTGCACCGCGCAGCAGCAGCTCGCGGCCAAGGCCTCCAAGCCCACCGGTGACTTCCCCGTCTTCCCGGCGTACCAGGACGACGTGTTCGCAGCCGTCGAGGCCGCCGCAGCGGAGAAGCTCAGCGCGGCACTGACCATCGCGGGCAAGCAGGAGCGCGACGACAAGACCGACGAGGTCAAGGTCGAGGTCCTCGAGCAGGTCGCCCCGAACTTCGAGGGTCGCGAGAAGGAACTCGGCGCGGCATTCCGTTCGCTGACGAAGAAGCTGGTCCGTCAGCGCATCCTGCGCGACCAGTTCCGCATCGACGGCCGTGGCATCACGGACATCCGTTCGCTGTCGGCCGAGGTCGCCATCGTTCCGCGTGCCCACGGTTCCGCTCTGTTCGAGCGCGGCGAGACCCAGATCCTGGGTGTCACCACCCTCGACATGGTGAAGATGGCGCAGCAGGTCGATTCCCTCGGACCCGAGACGACCAAGCGGTACATGCACCACTACAACTTCCCGCCGTACTCCACCGGTGAGACGGGACGCGTCGGTTCCCCGAAGCGCCGCGAGATCGGTCACGGCGCGCTGGCGGAGCGGGCACTCATGCCCGTGCTGCCCAGCGTCGAGGAATTCCCGTACGCCATCCGTCAGGTCTCGGAGGCTCTCAGCTCCAACGGCTCCACCTCGATGGGTTCCGTGTGCGCGTCGACGCTCGCGCTGCTCAACGCCGGTGTGCCTCTGAAGGCTCCGGTCGCCGGTATCGCCATGGGCCTCGTCTCCGACCAGGTCGACGGTGAGACCCGCTACGTCGCGCTCACCGACATCCTCGGTGCCGAGGACGCGTTCGGCGACATGGACTTCAAGGTCGCGGGCACGAAGGACTTCGTCACGGCCCTGCAGCTCGACACGAAGCTCGACGGCATCCCGTCCAAGGTCCTCGCCGGCGCGCTGTCGCAGGCCAAGGATGCGCGGGCGACGATCCTCGAGGTCATGGCCGAGGCCATCGACACCCCCGACGAGATGAGCCCGTTCGCCCCGCGCGTCACGGCCATCAAGGTCCCCGTCGACAAGATCGGTGAGGTCATCGGCCCCAAGGGCAAGATGATCAACTCCATCACCGAGCAGACCGGCGCCAACATCTCCATCGAAGATGACGGCACCGTGTTCGTCGGTGCGACGGACGGCCCGTCCGCGCAGGCCGCGATCGACATGATCAACGCCATCGCCAACCCGCAGCTGCCGAAGGTCGGCGAGCGCTTCCTGGGCACGGTCGTCAAGACCACCGCCTTCGGTGCGTTCGTGTCGCTCCTTCCCGGCCGCGACGGATTGGTGCACATCTCGAAGCTGGGCAGCGGCAAGCGCATTGCCAAGGTCGAGGACGTCGTGAGCGTCGGCTCGAAGTTGCGTGTCGAGATTGCCGACATCGACAACCGCGGCAAGATCTCGCTTATCCCTGTCGAAGAAGACGGCGCTGCGGCTCCGGCCGAGCAGAGCGAAGAGGCGGCTGCCGAGAAGTAGCCTTCTCCCGGTCACCACGCCGGCGG
>NZ_JBLWIT010000105.1:230353-238151 GCF_048381435.1 Rhodococcus mengyinensis
CCGCCGGCGTCCTCGTGTCGGGTGCGTCAGGAGGACGGTGCCGCGGTAAACCGTCCGACATACCGCCGCTGCCACCGTGTCTCGACCGCGTGACGGTGGTAGTGCTGCCGGACGTACGCGACGGCGTCCCGCGCCGGGACCCCGTCGAGCACGGCGATGCAGGCGAGGGCTGTGCCCGTCCGGCCGCGACCGCCCCCGCATGCCAACTCCACCCGTTCCGTCGCGGCGCGGCGCCACACCTCACCCAGCGCATCGAGGGTGTCGTCGCGGTCCCGCGGCAACGCGAAGTCGGGCCAGCGGACCCACCGTGAGTCCCACTGCACCGGCGGCGGCGTCCGCCCCAGCAGGTAGACGGCGAAATCGGGGAGGGGACCGTCGGGGAGTGGTCGCCTCAGCCCCCGGCCGCGGACCAGCCGCCCGGACGGCAGGCGGAGGACTCCAGGAGCGTCGGCGTCCCAGGTATCGAACATGGCGCTCACTCTATTGCGCAGCCGCTCGGAAGACGCGATCTTCGAGGACCGGGACGGCGGTGCTCCGGTCCACCTCGGCGGCGATTACGACGTCCTGCGGGTATCCCGAGGCACGCAACTCCCGTCCCGACGCACACGCCGCGAGGGACTGCGGGAGGGTGTCCGCGACACCGCGCCAGGCGGTCATCGCCGCCAGGGCTTCCGGCGACGCGTCAGCGCCCCGACCGATCGCCGTCAGAGCGGACAGCACGGCGCCCGCGCCCCACAGATCCTCGATCGCCGGCCGGAGTTCGCCGCCCGGCCATTTCTCCCCGGCGGCGATCACCGACACCACCGACGTCGACGTGCAGTGCCGGGCGATCCAGTCTGCAACAGCGGTCGCATTCCGTAGGGACGCCCCGACGCACACGCCGGTTCCGGTGCCGAGCTCGAAGCTGATGGTCGATCCGTTCGGCGAGGGAAGCACCAACCTGCGCGGCGCCGCGGTCCGTCGAATCGTATTCGGCGACAAGCTGATCTGCCCGTTCGCCGCCCGGCTGCGTCCGACGGCGAGGACCGCGTCCGAGTCACGGGCGTAGCGTTCGGAAGAATCGTCGTTCCACCGGTAGGGCAGGACGTCGATGCCGGCGTCGACCGCAACGGTGAGTGTGGTGGTGAACGACAGGACGTCCACTACGACCGCGACGTCGGCGTCGGCGCCGACGGCTTTCGCCCCCGGCAGGCCCCAGTCGAAACGGAGGCCGTAATCGTGTTGGAGATGTTCGCGGTTCACGGGGTCTCCCCGCTCTCCGTCGACGTGAGCGTTATGAGGGCAGCGATAACCGTGGTGACCGCGACGCTCGGGGGACCGGGTAGGCGCGCGGCACCGATGTCGCGGAAGGCTCGGGGATCGTCGAGGCGAATCTGCGCGCACCCGGGTGGGGGAGTATCCGTGGCCGGCACGATGCCCACGCCCAAGCCGGATGCGACCAGGCCGTGCACGGTGTGCACGTCCTCTCCTTCGAACGCGATCGTGGGTAGGGCACCGGCTCGGGCGAACAGGTCGTCGAGCGATCCCCGGAGTCCGTAGCCCGGCTTGAGAGTGACGATCGGCTCGGAGGCGAGGTCACGGATCGTCGTCGAGGTCGATGCGGCCCGCGGGTGTTCGGAGGGCACCAGGACGACGAGCGGCTGTTCGAACAGCGGCGTGACCGTCAGGCCCTCGGGCGGTGGGGTGAGACGGGAGGCGAGCGCGATATCGGCCTCACGGTTGAGGAGGGCGTCCAGGCACGTGCGGCGCGCGCCCTGACTGAGGACGAACCGGATCGTCGGATCCGTCGCGCGGACGGTGCGAATCAACTCGGGCACGAGGTGCTCGCCGAGCGACATCTGAAAGGCGACGCGAACGGTGGCCCGCGCCTGTCGGTCTTCGGACTGCACGGCGTCGAGGCCGTCCACCACCGCCTCGAGTGCGCGCTGTGCGTAAGGCACCAGTGTCCGGCCGGCATCGGTCAGGCGCACGCCGCGGCCGTCCGGTTCCAGGAGCGAGATGTCGAGTTGCCTTTCGAGTCGGCGGATTATCCGGCTGACCGTGGGCTGGGGCATCCCGAGCATCGCGGCAGCGACAGTGACGTGTTCGACTTCGCCGAGCGCGACGAGGACGGGGAGGTGCGGCAACAGCGCCTTGACGGTCTCGCTATTCATAACTCAACTGTATGAGTCGATGGATGGTTCTGCATTGGATTCATCAGTTCTTCGGATCTACCGTCGACTTCATGTCGGCCACCCGCTTGACGGAGAAGGACACCCGCGCAGCGGCTGCCCAGCAGAACACGCTGCCGGCGGGAAATCCGGACCGCCGACTGTCGGCGGCCCTGTGGTGTGCCGGCGTGGCGACCTTTGCCCTGATGTACGCGCCTCAGGGGCTCCTCACGCAAATCGGGCACGACGCCTCCGTGAGCCCGGCTCAGGCTTCACTTCTGGTCTCCGCGGCCACGCTCGGGCTGGCGTTGTCGGTTCTGCCGTGGGCCCGGTTCTCGGATCGAGTGGGGCGCCCCACCGCGATGCGGTACGCGGCGGCAACCGCGGGACTGCTCGCCGTGGCCGTCCCCTGGCTCCCGACGTTCGACGCGCTGGTGGCGGGACGATTCGTCCAAGGAGTGGCGCTCGGGGGACTACCGGCGCTGGCGATGACACTGCTCCACGAGGTCGCCGCGCCGGCGCGGACCGCAGCATTGGCCGGTTCCTACGTGGCAGCAACATCATTGGGTGGTTTGAGCGGTCGACTTCTGGTCGTCCCGGTCGCCGATCACCTCGGGTGGCGTCCGGCCTTGGCGATCCTCGGCGTAGGTCTGGCGATCCTGATGGCCATCCTGATCGCGTTGCTTCCCGCCGGTCGGGGGCGGCGAGTGGCCGTCCCGTCCACCGGGATCCTTGCCATCCACCTGCGGGATACCCGCCTGCTGGCATTGTTCGGCATCGGTGCGCTACTCGTCGGCGGCATGGTGGCCGTCTTCAACTACCTCCCCTTCCGCCTCGAGGCCGCTCCGTACCACCTCGCGCCCACGGTGGTGTCGCTGATCTTTCTCGCCTATCTGGCGGGCACGGCGGGCTCTCGCGCCGCCGGCTGGGTGGTTGGCCGGTTCGGTCACCGAACCGTGCTCGTGTCGGCCTGTGCCTTCATGGCAGGTGGGACGATGCTCAGCGTCGCCGGATCGCTGGTCCTGATCCTCCTCGGCGTGGCGGCGATCACCGGCGGACTCTTCGTCGGCCATGCCGTCGCATCCGGCATGGTCGGCGCCCACGCGACAACGGGTCGCGCACAGGCGACGGCGCTGTACAACGTCTCCTACTACGCCGGCTCCAGCCTGTTCGGCTGGGTCGGAGGAATCGCCTGGGCGAACGGACAATGGTTTTACGTGGCCGTCCTGGTCCTCGTCCTGACGGTGCTGGCCCTCGTCCTCGCGCTCCTCCCATCGACAACCGCACGTCGCGTCGTCGCCGTCGAGTCCTGCTGAAGCGGGAGTTGGGATCTGTCCGGCAGGCCGGAGCCCGTGTCCGGGTGGGGGCCTGCTGTAATGGGGACAGGACAGAGGGGAGGGTCTGATGAGTGGAATGTTCCTACTCGGTGCGGTGTTGGCCGGCAGTGGAGGTGTTCTGGGGTTGGCAGTCGCACTGTTCGGAGGTGCGGAACCAAGCCGCCTTCGCCTATGTGCGTTGGACGGCCACACCGAAGCCTGTGATGCGCCCCGGGCTTGACCGGAGAGTCGGTCGGGTCGTCGGCCGTCTGGCGCGAAATGCGTGAAGATCAGCTGCGACGGCGGGCAATGTGCAGGACCGCGCCGAAGTGCCGCCGGATGCAGTGATCGGGCCGCTCGGCGATTCGGCGACGAATCTCGCTGTAGAGCCGTTCCCGTTGCCACTTCGCCATGGCGATGTGACCGGAGAAGGTGTCAAGAAGGTCGAGGTAGCCGTCCACGTCGTAGCTGACTTCCCAGTCGAAGTTCCGGACCACGACATTGTCGAAGAGCCCGCACTCCCACATTTCGGCCCGATGATCGGCGAGTTCACCCGGGCGCGGCCACGTCGCGGCATCCGGGAGACCTTCGCCGATCTCCTCGTAGACGGGCTGAATGTCACGAAAGATCGGGTCCCCACCTTCCGGGAACACGTGTTGTGCACCCCAGAAAGCCAGATGTCCTTCGGGGCGAATAAGGCTGGCCGCCTTGATGTATCGCGTCGAGGGGTCGATCCAGTGCCAGGAGGTTGCCGCGAACACGAGGTCGTAGGTCACGCCTGGCGCAGGCCTCCATTGCTCGAAATCGGCGCAGACCACCTCGGCGTGAGGGAACGGCGCTACATTCTCACGCGCGATCGCTGCCAGGTCATGCCCGAGTTCGATCGACGTAATGGTGAAGCCCCGCCGCGCGAGCTCGACGGTGGCCTTGCCCGTACCTCCGCCGATCTCCAATAGCGAGTCACCTGGGCGCAGTCCGGACGTGAGGACGAGTTCATCGTAGAGCGCTGACGGATAGCTGGGCCGAGCGGCGTGGTACTTCTCGGCGGCCAACTCGAAGGTGTTCCGAAGCGTACGGCGATCCGTTGTCATGATTCGATCATCTCTGCTCCTCGGCGGATCGATCCAGCACCGGATTCGCCGGCGCTTCGCGGTCTTGTCGTGTCTACACCGCTACCAGCGCTTTGACGCGCTAACCATCAGTGATAGCGACCAGGTATAGCGGGAGGATCAAACAGACCGGTCTCCATCGTGGCCCGACCGAGCAAGGAGCGTGACGAGGCCAACTCGGGGTGGGCACCCGGTGGCGCGGGGTAACCCGCATTCTGGGTAGGCGGCTCGACCCGTGACCGAATTCGTCGAGTACGAACCGTTGAAGATGGCCACGTCCAAGTCGGTGGAGAGCAAGGTCGGCTTCACCGCGACGACGAGGCTCGAGGAAGTCGACGGCGGCACCCTGTTCACCTATCGGACCGACAGCGAAAGTGGCCTCGGAGGAATCTTCGGCAAGCTGGCCGACCCGATAGTCGCGAAGGCGTACTCACGCATGGTGCGGGCAAGTTTGGACAACCTCGCAGACGTGCTCGCCATCGACAGCTGACCATGCGGGTCGGCTCTCATTCGGTCGTTCCCCGAGCAGCGATGAGATTCCGTGTCTCGACGAGTCTTACCGTGCATACGATGTGGCCGACCGAAGGAGCGAGCTGTGGAATATGTCTGGTCGATGGTGCACGCGGAGCGTGCGGCGCTGATCGACGACCTCGGGAGTCTCGACGCGGCACGGTGGGACGAGCCGTCGCTCTGCGGCGACTGGACGGTGCACGACGTGGTCGCCCACCTGGTCGACACGGCTCGGACGACGCGCCTCGGCTTCATGGTCGGCCTCGCCCGGGCGCGATTCGACTTCGACCGCCAGAACGCACGCGGCGTGGAACGCGAGCGCGGTGCCTCACCGCAGGAGACATTGGAGCGGCTTCGTCGTGTGGCGTCGCGCACGTCGACGCCTCCGGCGCCCCTCGACAGCCGGCTCGTCGAGGAGATCGTCCACGGTGAGGACATCCGTCGGCCCTTGGGACTCACCCGCTCCTACCCGGCGGAGGCCGTCGACAGATCGCTCCGCCTGCAGGCGCGCACTCCGGCGTACTTCGGCGGCGCCAAAGAACTCGTGGCCCGCGTCCGGCTGACGGCAGCGGACGTCGAGATGTCGATCGGCGACGGCCCCGAGGTGAGCGGCACCGCCCTTTCGCTTCTCCTGGCCGTCTCCGGTCGGAGGGTGGCGCTGGACGACCTCCACGGACCGGGAGTCGAGGTCCTCGCGGCGGCGATCTGACGATCTACCGTCCGGAAACCGGGCGACGGTCCCAGGAGCGTCGTCACTCGCACGCCACTTCGGTTCCCCTCATGGCGCGGGGCGCCTGCATCTTCGATCCCGCGTAACTTGCGGGCGTGATCTGGGCTCCGTATCCCGGGACCTGATCGTGGACCCCGGTGACGTCGTAGCAGGCCGGTCCGCGATTGTCGAGCAGGCGCGGCTCGTCCTGGTTGGGCAGGTAGCGCCCTTTCGGGTTGATGAACTGCACGCCGAGTGTGTTCGCCAGCGTGTCCCGCCGGCCTGGATCGGCGGAGCCGTGTCTCCCTGGGGAACGATCAGCGACACATAGCGTTCGCCGAATAGCGTCTCGGGCAGCAACCGCGCCGTCGCGGTGGACGGAATCAGCTGCCCCTTGTCCGGCTGGATCGCGAGATGGCGATTTCATGCGGTCGTTGCACCATCGAGTAGTTCGTTTGACACAAGGAGGCGCCGCTAACTGACAGCGTCGACGAGGTAGGTGTTGAGAACTCGTGCAATGTCCGCCAACGCTCGCGGCGTGGTCATACGAATATGCGTGGCATCGATAGGATAGTAGTCGATTGAACCAGTTATGTATGGTTGCCAGCAACTTTCGGCAACCTCCCGGGTCATCTCGCCAGCTGCGGCGGCGAAGAAGACCATGTCTCCGTCGAACACGGCGGGGTGGTAGTCGGCGACCAACCGTGGCGCGTCATTGAAGGATTCGACGATCCGCTTCACGTGTGATGGCTGGAGAAACTCGAATGCTCCGGTTCGCAGATGAATCAGTTCGGTCGCTTGTTCAGCCGACATGGTTTTCCCCGCGGCATCGAAGTCTTCGGCACCGAATCCAAACAGATCGGCTAGCTCGACCAGGATGTCTTCAACAGTGAATTCCTGGTTTGCAGTCGATTCCGCTTCGCGGAACCGGCTGTCCAGCATCGCCAGCATCGAGACCTGCTTCCCGAGAAGGCGAAATCGTGTGGCTACGGCGTGGGCAATAACTCCGCCCAAGGACCAGCCGAGCAGGTGATACGGCCCGTCTGGTTGCACGGCCTGGATCTCCCGGACGTAGTGCTCCGCCAACTGTTCGATGGAACGGGGATGCGGGTCGTCTTCGACGAGTTCGGGGGATTGCAGCCCGTAGATTCGCTGTCTCGGTTCGGTGTATCGAGCCAAACCTGCGTAGCACCAGGCCAATCCGCTAGCCGGGTGTATGCAAAAGATCGGGTCGGAATCTCCAGCTGATGTGATCGGGAACAGGACGTCGAATGCCGAAGGTCCGGTCGGCGCAATAGGTGTCGACCCGTCGGAGACCGCCTCGACTCTACTGGCGATCGCTTCCACCGTGGCGCCAGTGAAGAGCCATGCCACTGGCATCTCGACGTCGAGAGCCTCTCGCAGCCGCGCACTGACCTGGATGGCGAGCAGCGAGTTGCCGCCCAAGGTGAAGAAGTCGTCGTCGAGTCCGATTCGGTCGTGGCCGAGGACGTCGGTGAAGACGTCGGCGATGGTGTGTTCGGTGGGGGTGACCGGTGGTCGGAACTGCCGCTTCAGCGGCGCTGGTGCGGGGAGTGCTCGTCGGTCGATCTTGCCGTTGGTGGTCAGGGGTAGTGCGTCGAGGATGGTGATGGGGGTGGGCACCATGTAGTCGGGGAGGTGGTCGGCGGCGAAGGTGTGGATCGTGGTGGGGTCGAGGGGGGTGTGGTTGCGGGGGACGACGTAGCCGACGAGTTGGTCGCCGGTGTGGTGGTCGTGGTGGACTGTCACTGCGGCGTGGGTGATGTCGGGGTGGGTGGTGAGGGTGGCTTCGATTTCGCCGAGTTCGATGCGGTGGCCGCGGATTTTGACTTGGAGGTCGCGGCGGCCGAGGTATTCGAGGTTGCCGTCGGGGTGCCAGCGGACGAGGTCGCCGGTGCGGTACATGCGTTGGCCGGGTGGGCCGTAGGGGTTGGCGACGAACCGTTCGGCGGTCAGTGCGGGCCGGTTGTGGTATCCGCGGGC
>NZ_JBLWIT010000106.1:0-28222 GCF_048381435.1 Rhodococcus mengyinensis
GCAAGGTCGACGTGCTGGGATTTCCGAACGCCAAGATGTGGCTGGCCTCCAAGACGTTGCTCGAGGTAGGTGCTGCGGGGCGAATCGTGCTGTTGGGCCGAGGGTTGCGTCTCCACCCGGAGATCGCCGACGAGTACTTCGACACCAACATTTCGGCGGAGCACGCAGCGCTCATCATGAAGTTCTGCGAACGGCCGCCCAATTGCATGCCGCTCGAAGCGATGGATGACTGCCGAAATACGTTGCTGTTCGCCGCAACCGGTCCGACCGCCAACACGGACGCGGTGCGCGCCGTGATCGCCAGACTGGAGCGCGCCTTCGAATCCGACGACCCGCCGCCCAGTGAAGACACCGAACTCAACGAGTTCCACGCCTCCAAGACGCTCAACGGACGCGTCGCTGTCAGAGGCGACCTGGATGCCGTCACCGGCGAAATGCTGCTCTCGGCGCTCTCCGGACTGTCCAAGCCGAGGCCCGCGCAGGACGGCACCAAAGACAGTCGCACGCCCGGGCAGCGACGGGCGGACGGGTTCACCGAACTCCTTCGCCGCTACCTCGACTCCGGGATCGCCGGCGAAGAAGGCGGCGAACGACCACACGTATCGCTCCACGTCAACGCCAAAGATCTCGCCGACCGCACCGGCTGCAGCGCACGAGCACAGCAGGATGCCGCTTCGTCCGACGACTCGCTTTTCGCCGTCGATGGAGTGGCGTGGACCGAGTGGATGGGGCCGCTGAGTCTCAGGGCAGCCCGGCTCCTCAGCTGCGATTCGATCTATACGCCGATCGTGCTCGACGAGAACAGGGCGCCACTCGACCTCGGCATCTCCACCCGGACCGTCACGAAGAGGCAGCGAAAAGCGTTGGTGGCGAGGGATCGAGGATGTGCTTTCCCGGGGTGTGGTGCGCCGCCGTCGTGGTGCGAAGGTCACCACATCATCCACTGGTCCGCAGGCGGGCCGTCCGACATGGGCAACCTGGTGCTGCTCTGTGGATTCCACCACCGCTTGCTGCATCACAGTGACTGGGAGATAGAGATGGGAGCGGATCGGCACCCCACGTTCATTCCACCGCGGCAGGTCGACTGGGAACGGAAGCCGCTGCCGGCGCACAACCGGGCCCGGCCCCGAGCCTCCTGACCGCGCGGCACAGTACATCACCGACTCGGCGACAGGACAATTCCTGTCGCCGAGCCGGCATGCCGCCGTGGCGGGTATGCCAGCCACCCGTGGGATCCTGAATCGGTGGCGGCTGCAACAGCCAGCACCGGCGCGATCGGACCTCAGAAAACCGCCATACGGCCCGAGGGCGCTTCCACTGCGGTTGTGTCCGCCCCGACACGCGGGAATGGCACCTCAGAAATAAAACAAACCAATTGGCCCGTTTTCTGGTAACGTCTGGGCCGTCATGGTGGTCACATGACGACGCGGACGTCTCAGGCACACGAGTCGGTTCACGCGAGGGGTGGAGTGCAGGTGTCGCCCGAGCTGCTGGTTGGGCGGCACCTGCACCCGACGTCGTCGGCGTCGAGACGAATCGTCCGAAGCGCAGTGGTGCTTCGGAACTCAGTGGTGCTTCGGAACTGATATCACACAGCTATTTTCATAGCAACAGTCACTTCTTGTCTTCGGCCTTGCCGACGCCTCCTTGATGCGCGGGTCCCACTCCGGAGTCGCTGCCCTCGGTCTCGGCGGCGTGTGCGGCGGGTGTCTCCTCGGCCGGCGAGGCGACGGCACCGCGGGGAGTCTCCCCGGGCTTCGGTGACTGCGTTCCGCCGGAGTCCACGTGGTCGTCGTGCTCCGGGCGTCCTTCTTTCGTGCTGGTCGTCCGGCCGTCGTAGGGCGGTGTCGCCGGCTCGGCGTCGCCTGGGGGCAGCGAGCCACCGGCGGGCGCCGGGTTCGTGCCCGACTCCGCGGAGGAGGTGACTTCCTCCTGGTCCAGAGATCCTGGCTTACGGTCCGTCTGGCCTGCTCCGGCCTGGTCCGGGCCTGCGTCTCGTGAGCCCTTGGGGCCACGCTCCGACTGTGGTTCCTCGTGCAACTGCGTGCCTGGTTCGGTACCCATGATCACTCCTTTCCGACGCAGCAGAACGCCGGATTCTTACTTCGTTGGTGATTGATATCTGTTGTAGCTATGCCCTGGGACGCGAATGCGAAACCGCGTCTTCCGATTGGGGCACGATGCGGCGCAGTGCCCGCCCTGATTCGTTTTGCGAACGTTTGGGCACTCCGAGAAGAACGGCCCGTACAGCCACGATGCGGCGCCGATCCCACGGATTTTTCAGCGAGGAGCTACGCCGTGCCCAAGAAGAACCCGCCCATTCCCGGAACTCCCGGTTCCGGTACCCCGGCGCTCGCCGAGCCCACGGAACCCACCGAGCCGTTGCCCCCCAAGCCCGATCAGCGGGCTCCCGCGCTCGGCACCGCGACCGGGCTGCCCGTCGAGGGGCCGGACACGGCCCGCGGCCAGCAGGGTGAGCACCTCACCACGGCGCAGGGGGCGCGGCTGTACGACACCGATCACTCGCTCAAGGCTGGAACCCGGGGACCGACCCTCCTCCAGGACCACCATCTGCGTGAGAAGATCACGCACTTCGATCACGAGCGGATCCCGGAGCGCGTGGTGCACGCACGGGGGGCGGCCGCCCACGGCGTCTTCCGCGGGTATGGTTCCGCCGACCCGATCAGCAAGGCGGCGTTCCTCGGCAAGGACGTCGAGACGCCGGTCTTCGTCCGGTTCTCCACCGTCCTCGGCTCCCGGGGGTCGGCCGACGCCGTCCGCGACACCCGGGGGTTCGCGACCAAGCTCTACACCAGCGAAGGCACTTTCGACTTGGTGGGAAACAACATCCCGGTCTTCTTCATTCAGGACGGCATCAAGTTTCCCGACGTCATTCACGCCGCCAAGCCGCACCCCGATCGCGAGATTCCGCAGGCGCAGAGCGCGCACGACACGTTCTGGGACTTCGTGTCCCTACACACCGAGGCCACCGCGCACACGTTGTGGAACATGTCCGATCGCGGTATCCCGCGGTCGTACCGGATGATGGAAGGCTTCGGCGTCAACACCTTTCGGATGGTGAACGCGGCGGGCGAGAGTTCACTCGTGAAGTTCCATTGGAAGCCGAAACTCGGTGTGCACTCACTGGTATGGGAAGAAGCGCAGATCGTCAACGGCATGGACCCCGACTACCACCGCCGCGACCTCGCCGACGCGATCGAGTCCGGCGCGTACCCGGAATGGGAGCTGGGAATCCAGGCGTTCCCGGACACCCCGGACCAGACGTTCGAGGGCATCGACCTGCTCGACCCGACCAAGATGGTGCCCGAGGAACTGGCCCCCGTGCAGCCGATCGGGCTGATGACGCTCGACGCGAATCCGACGAACTTCTTCGCCGAGACCGAGCAGGTGGCGTTCCATCCCGGGCACCTCGTTCCCGGCATCGACGTCACCGACGACCCGTTACTGCAGGCGCGGCTGTTCTCCTACCTCGACACCCAGATCAGCAGGCTCGGTGGGCCCAACTTCGGTCAGATACCGATCAATCGGCCCCAAGCCGAGGTCAACGACATGCTGCGCGACGGCATGCACCAGACGGGAGTCCACCCGGGTGTCGCGCCGTATCGGCCGAATTCCCTCGACGCCGGTTGCCCGTTCCTGGCTGGAGCGGACACGGCGTTCGTCGAGGTGCCGGTGCCGATGCCGGAGTCGACGAAACTACGCGCCGCCCCCGCGAGCTTCGACGACCACTTCTCGCAGGCCCGACTGTTCTACGCCAGCCTCAGCCCGGTCGAGCAGGCGCACGTCGCGGAGGCTTACACGTTCGAGTTGGGCAAGTGCTACGAGCAGGTGATCAAGGAGCGCGCACTCGGTGTCGTCGCGAACATCGACCCCGGTCTGTGTGAGCAGGTGGCCGCGGGTCTCGGCCTCCCGGCGCCCGCGCCGACCGTCGCCTACGACGTGGCCCCCACGCCCAGTCCCGCGCTGTCGCAGGTCGGTGCCGAGTGGCCGCTGGACGGCCGGATCATCGGCATCGTCGCCGACGACGAGTCGGAACTGTCCGAGGTGGCCGACGCGGTCGAGATGATCGGCAAGAACGGCATGGTGCCGCTCGTCATCGGACCGCACGGTGGCAAATTGGGGTCCGGTAAGGGCGCCGTCCCGGTATCCCGGACGTTCCTCACCATGCGGTCGGTGGAGTTCGACGCCATTCTCGTCGCGGCGCCGGCATCGGACCCGCGGGTACAGGTGTTGCTGACGGAAGCGTTTCGCCACTGCAAGGCGATCGGGGGATGGGCCGCCGGCCGTGTCCTCCTCGAAGCGGCCGGAATCCCGGCCGAGGCCCCGGGCATCGTGATCGCCGACGACGCGTCCGCGCTGTTCGACGGCCTCACGGCGCTGATGAAGTCCCACCGGGTCTGGGAGCGTCAGGTGTGAGGTGACCGGATGAAGTGAATGGTCTGGACGAGGGTCTCGACGCCGCCGGTGGTGGTGTCGGGACCCTCGTCGAGCTGTGTTGCGTACCGGCATAGTCGGCGAATCCGAAAGCGAGGCAGCGTAACCGGTGAAATTCGCCGTCGGTGCCTACGCTGTAGAATTGCACTGAAGTTACTAATGGGTATACTCGCGGTGTATGGGTTCGCTCCAGCAGAGGGTCGCGCTCACCAACGTCCACCTCATTCGAGGAGACGTACGTGGTGACCCGAATCTGCAATGCCGGGCACCCCATTGAAAGGTCGTCCATGACCTCCACCAACCCCGTCGCCCGCACCGCAACCGGAACCGCAGCCCACGGCCCGCGCGCCGATCTCGATCCACGCCGCAGCGCCGAGACGAAGGCCGCGTTCAATACCACCGAATACTTCGGCTACATCGCCAGCCGGGGCAACGTGAAGTCCGGCAGCCGCGAGCACTACACGGACGCCGATCGGAATACCGGCGTCTAACCCTTCCTCGCCATGTCGTTGTCGATCGAATCCGTGGCACCCCTCTCGAACGAGATGTGTCCGCGCCCCAGACAGTTGGACCGAAATCGTGCCAGAATTGTTCTCCCCCTTGTTCGTTGACGGTGCAGCACCGTCGCAAATCCACACCGCTCCCCCCGTCCACGCCGTACACCCGTCCCTGGTCGAACTACCCACCGTCCGGCGTGTCCTCGACCTCGCGGCGCTCACCATGTTGTCGGTTGCCGCGGCCGCCACGACATCGTTCTCAATTGCGACCCTCGGTCTGCTCACCGTGATCGGCGCCCGGGTTGCGCTGCGCCGCAGCTTGACTGCACGATAAGAGAGGTTCTCCCCATGTGGATTCTCGTCAGCCGTCTGCTACGCCGATGGAAGATGGTCGTTCTCGCTCTTCCCCTCGTGGCCACCGTACTGTCCCGACTCGGTAACCACCTCGAACGCCGCGCTGGTAAACCGACCACCACATCACGCGGGCTGCTCGGAATCTCGCGGTTCGCCCGCCGCCGGGCCGGCGCCGATGACGCCCGCAAGCGTCCGGCCGGCGTACACCGCACACCCGACTCACTCGACCTCAGGAGTAATGCATGACCGACAACACCGCCACAGTGATCAACCAGCTGCGAGTCGTACTGGATCTGACGCACACGGAAATTCAGGTCGCGGAGACCAGGATCGGGCAAGCCCGAACAGAAGCCGTCCGCCGGGAGCTGTCGCAGAGTGCCGGCAATGCGCGTGAGCGCGCCGGTGCGGTGGAGGAAGCAGTCCGTTCCCTGGGTGGACTTCCCGATGTCGTGGGCCCGTTCCTCGGTCGCGCGACTGCGATGGTGAAGGCGATGGCCGAGCAGGCCCAGCCGTTCGACGAGGCCCTGCTCGGTGATCTGATCCTCGAGCACCAGCTCCTCGACCGTGCGCGTTACCTCCGGGCGTTGGCGACCGCGTCGCAGCACCCCGGCATCGTTGCGCTGGCCGGACGATTGATCACCGCCCACACCGCCACGGTCGAATGGTTGACGACGGTGCTGGCGGAGGACGCCCTCGGTGGCCCGGCGGCATTGCGACGCACCCCGATGCAGGCCGCGACCGGGACCGCGATCCGGTTGATCAACGTCCCGGCAACATGGTCGGCGCGCGGACTCGATCGCGCCATCGACACCGTCCGGGCAACCCCGAACCGGATCGGTGCGCTTCTCAGCCGGGGCGCCCACGCCGGTGACGTGGCCACGAAGACGCTCGTCGCCAGTCGCGACGCGGCACTCGAGTCGGCCGAAGAGGTGACCCGCCGAGAAGGCGCGTCCGGCGTCGCGAACGCCATCCGCAATGCCCGAACCGTCAACGGTTCACTCGTCGACGAAGAGCTCCCGATATCCGACTACACGGAACTCAATGTTTCTGGCGCCGTGGCCGCGGTGAAGGAACTCACTGCACCCGCCGAAATCCGCATCATCGTCGCCCACGAAGAGGTGAACAAGAACCGCCACGGGGTGGTATCGGCAGCGCAGACCCGCCTCGCCGCCATCGCGCAGGAAGTCGTCGGCATCAACTGATCTGGCGCCACCGCCCCACGCGGGTGGCGGTTCCGTCGCCCGCCCGAATACCAGGAGAACATTCTCATGAACGAGCAGAACACGTCCGGACAAGCGCGCAAGGGTCTCCTCGACTCGGTCAAGGGCAAGGTGAAGGAAGTGGCCGGGGCAGTGACCGGCAACGACTCGCTGGCCACCGAGGGACAGCTGCAACAGGCGCAGGCGCAGCAACGTAAAGAGGCGAACAGTGCAGAGGCCGTCGCGCGGGCGGAAACCTCGCAGGCCGCAGAGGAACTCGGACAGGTGCGTCGCGAGAGTGCCGAGGAACGCGCTGCGATCGGCGCCGAGACGGCAGCCGCCGAGGAAGCTGCCCGGAACCGGCAGCACGCAGAGCACAGGGCCGCGGAGCAGCAACAGCACCGCCTGGTTGCGCAGGAGCAGTCCCGCGCGGCGGCCGACGCCCGCGACGAAGCGGCCCGAGCGGAAACTGTCGAACGAGCGAAGACGGTCGCCGCCGCCGAAGAAGCCGTCGACGCCACCGACGAACACCGGCGCGCCGTCCGTGAAGCGAACGCCGCCCGCGACGAGGCAGAACGAGTTCGGCGCGCCGCCGAGGGCCTCACTGGCGACGCCGGCCTGTCCTGATCCACACCCCACGAATCATCGGAGATTCCATGAACATCCTCACCGTCCCCTTCACGATCTTGCGGTTGCAGTACACGATCCTGCGGATTCCTCTGCAACTCGTCGAAGACCAGCTGATGTCCCGGCTGGCAACCGAATCACCGGCCCGGCTGATGTACGAACGCACCCTCGGCGTGCTCGACGGCGCCGTCGGCAGTGCGCTCGGCGACCGTGACACCGAGCGGCGCGGCGACGCACTCACCGAGCGCAGCGACGCACTGGCGCGGGCAGCGGAACTCGACCAGGACGCGGCACGCACCGAGGCCGAGGCCGACACCGCACTGGAAATCAAGCGTAAGCAGGTTCACGACGACCAGGCGGCGGCGCGCGAGGCGAAGCGGCGCGACATCGAGCAGGCACGCCGACGTGAGGACGAGCGCAAACAAGCCGCCGAACGAGACGCCGAGCAGCGCAAGCAGGTCGCGAAGAAGAACGCCGATCAACTTGCCGCCCAACGCACCCAGGCTGCAGAGGCCGAGCACCGCGCCGAGCAGGCCACACTCCGGGAGGCGGAGAAAGCGGCGGCAGCGCCGGCCAAGGCCCAGCTGAAGGACGCCGCGAACAAACAGGACGAAGCAGCGGACAAACGCGCTCGCGCCGACCGCGTGGAGAAACTGGCCGAAGCGGAAAAGTCCAAGCGCCGCAACGAGACGGTAGCCAACGCGCAACGCTGACCGAACAGCCTGATTGGGTGCTCAGGCCGGCCCGCCGCGAGTCTCGTCCGTTCTGAGTCGAGCGTTGTCGCTCTCGAGCCGGCTATTGGCCTCGACGAGCCGAGCGTTGTCGCTCGCGAGTTCCATATTGAGGTGCTCGAGGTCGAGGACGCGAGCGATGCCCGTCAGGTTGACCCCGTCCGCAATCAGCTCGGCGATGCGCCGCAAGCGTAGGAGGTCGTCGTCGCTGTAGCGGCGGGTTCCGCCGCTGGTGCGCGCCGGGTTGATTAGGCCGTGCTGCTCGTAGAAACGTAGCGCCTGAGTGCCGAACCCGGAGAGCTCGGATGCCACGGTGATGCCGTAGACCCCTGTTTCGCTCGCGACTCGTCGTCGGTCGACATCGCGCGTCCTCCTCGCGAATAAGTTCGCCATACCCTCTTGCGAGCATTTACAGCGTTTGCTATAACGAATCTACAGCATTTGCTGAAGGTTACCTATCACGATTCGGGTTTCTGGAGGTGGAGACAATGTTGATGCGAACTGATCCGTTCCGCGATCTCGACCGCCTGACTCAGCAGATCCTCGGCACCACGGCGCGACCGGCGGCCATGCCGATGGACGCGTGGCGCGATGGCGAACAATTGGTGGTCGAGTTCGACCTGCCAGGGGTGGACGCCGATTCGGTCGAGCTCGATGTCGAGCGCAATGTGGTGACCGTTCATGCCGAACGTCCCGCGCGCGCCGACAACCAGGAAATGCTGGCCTCGGAGCGCCCGAGGGGCGTATTCAGCCGTCAGTTGTTCCTCGGCGACAACCTCGACGCCGACCGGATCACGGCCAACTTCGAATCGGGGGTGCTTCGGCTGACGATCCCGGTGGCCGAACGCGCCAAGGCCCGGAAGATCGAGATCACCCACAGCGACGACAGAAAGGCGGTCAGCGCCTGACCCGTGCCGATCCGACATACCGCGGAGGGATGAACACGATGGTGTACGCGCAAATCAGCCCCTCGACCGTGGAATCGGAACTGCCACAGGCCGAGTACGAATGGGATGACCTCGAGTGTCTGATGCTGGCCGCCGAGGTGGACCTGATCTTCGCCGACGCGCTCGCCCCCGTCCACACGGACTCGGCACCGGCTGTGACCACCGACGCCGACGGCGAGAATACCAGGACCCCGCTGCGCGCGGTGTCGCCCACCACGCGACGCTGGGTCCCGAGCCCGGAAGTATCTGCCACCCAACGCTCGCCACCGCAGGGGGACAATCGACGGCCACCGGTGTGGAAGGTAGGTGATGAATAGCGCATGAATACCTCTGAGGTGCAGCACCCACCTCTCTGTCTGCGATGTCCATCCGTGTGCCCCCGGCGTTCGAGGTGAAAGCAATTGCGATGACACGGATTACTCTCGCTCGCCGCGGGGTACTTCGATACTCACGTCCTCGTCGTGTCCGGACGCGACGACGGCCAGGCTCCCCGGTTAAGCCCATAGCCGGCGGGGCCGCCCAAAGCGAGAGGGCGGCAACAAGCCCTGGCGCAGCGCACGATTGGAGGCAACGCTGACCGGCGGGGTCTACGGGGACGGTTCGCCGCGTCCGTGGCGACTTCCCCCGCGTCGGTGAGGGACTGCCTCCCCGCAACGCGGCGGCCGCCTGAAATGGTGCGCGGACGAACACGGTCCTCGCCGCACCGACAGCGTGTCCGGTCAGGTTCGCCGTGCCGGCCCTCCACGCGATCGCCGCTACTTGATCACCGCGTCGACCGTCTTCTTCAGGGCCGACGGCTGGGCGGGAGACCTGGGTGCCTTGTCCCTCAGCTCCAGCATCCGCGCCCCCATTTCCCGGAGTTGTTTACGCCCCAGCTCTTCTCGCACCTTCGGGAACCACTCCTGTTCTTCTTCTTCGATGTGGTGCTCGACGCTCTCGATCAGCACGGTGGTCTTCGCGTCGAACCTCTCGTCGTCGGGTTTCATGGCTGCCAGCTCGACGACCAGCACGTCCGCGACGTGGTGCTCTTCGTAGGATTCGAGGATGTCGTCCTCGAGATCGGGGGCGAGATCACGCACCTCCGGGTACATGCCCTCGTTCTCGATGTAGGTGTGCACCGTGAGGGCTTCGATGATGTCGTCGACGATGCGTCCTTTTTCGACGCGGGCGTTCGGCCCGGCACCGCGGAAGTCGCGGAACAGTTTCCGGATCTCCTTGTGGTCGTTCTTCAGGAGCACGATCGCATCAGTGGACATGTATACCTCACAGTTGGTCGGGACGTGCACGTCGTCCATCGCAACTGACCGCGGGCACGGTGACGTCGTCCTTACGCTGTACCCAACCGCGCCGTTCGCTAACACGGCCCGCTGTTCCCGTGACTGTTTCACGGTGGGATGCAGGGGTACCACTCGGGAACAGACATTCGAGTTCCTACCCTCCGAGAAAGGCACTCCCATGACTCGACCGGCTGCGTCACCAACGACGCGCTCACCACTCCAACTCGCCGCCCTGATCGTCGGTGCGGTCTTTCTCCTGGTCGGAGTCCTCGGCTTCATCCCGGGTATCACCACCAACTACGACATGCTCACCTTCGCCGGCCACCACTCCGAAGCCAAGCTGCTGGGCGTGTTCGAGGTCTCGATCCTGCACAACATCGTGCACCTGTTGTTCGGTGTCGCCGGTATCGCGATGTCCCGCCGAGCGGACACCGCCAAACTGTTCCTCATCGGTGGCGGAGTCATCTACCTCGTCCTGTGGATCTACGGCCTGCTCATCGACCAGAACAGTGGCGCGAACTTCGTGCCCGTCAACAGTGCCGACAACTGGCTGCACTTCGCACTCGGTGTCGCCATGGTTGCGCTCGGGTTCCTGCTGTCCCGTAACACCGCGGCGACCGCGCCCCGGGCCGGGAGGCTGTGAGCGCCGGACCGTCCTCCGGATGACCAGACACTCGGCCCGGGGTGCGCCGACGGGGCATCGATTCGGTGATTATCGCTCTCGGTGAAGGGTATTCGGTTTCCATGCGCAGCGAGCTCGGACTGAGAGTCCTGGAGTATTCCCCGCATCCGGCTCGCTCGACGAGGGAGGGGCGAGCAGAACGGGTGCCACGGCGTCATTCGCACCGCTGCTGCTTCATCCCGACCACCGCGAGAAGGGCGTGCTGCTTCCTTCACCGAAACAGCGCCGCACTCCCTGCCAATGGAAAGAACCTGCATTTCGGGTTCGGCACAGGAGCCGGGGTGCTTATGGTGGTATGGGTGGCTTCCTGTAGCCATCCTTTTCGATCGAACCGAGGAGCGGTAATGAGCGATTCCGGCGCCGGGGACCTCAGTCGCACCATGGCTGAGCTGGCTCGCAGTCTCTCCGGTCCACGCACCCTCGACGAACGCCTGCGCGCAGTCACCGCCGCAGTGGTCGAGCTGATGCCGCACGAGACATGCGCGGGCATTCTGCTCATATCCGGCGGCAAGAAATTCGAGACCGTTGCGCCGACATCCGAGCTGCTCCGAAAGCTCGACCACGCTCAGCAGCAACTCGGGCAGGGACCGTGTGTGGCGGCGGCGCTCAACAACCTCGTGGTGCGAAGCGACGACTTTCGCTCGGAACCGCGATGGCCGCAGTTCGCTGCCGCCGCCGTCGATGTGGGAATTCTCAGTTCGATGTCTTTTCAGTTGTATACCTCCGAAGGAAAGATGGGGGCACTCAACCTCTTTGCATTCACTCCGAACGCGTTCGGTCCCAACGAGGAGGTAGCGGGCGAGGTTCTGGCCGCCCACGCCGCGCTGGCGCTCACCGCTGTACGCACCGAAGAGCAGCTGCGGTCGGCGGTCGCCTCTCGTGACGTAATCGGGCAGGCGAAGGGCATGCTGATGGAGCGATTCGACATCGACGCGATCCGTGCGTTCGAGCTGCTCAGCAGACTCTCCCAGGAAACCAACACCCGGTTGAGTGTTATCGCGCAGCGGATTGCCGAACGCAGATGAGAGTACCGGCCACGAACCGGCACTTGCCCCATCCTCCAGCGATCCTCAGACTCCCGCCCGAGCGCGAAGCGCTGACAGCAGCCCACGGCGCTTGCCCGTGACCGGATCGATCTGTGGGCGCGGGTCGGTGAACTTGTGTTCCGATGCGGTTTCAGGCGCGTCGTCGGCGGTCGCTGTGAGGAACTTGTTCGGCAGCGCCAGCTTGGCGATGGTCCGCCACGACTCGAAGTACTGCGTCGACATCGAACCCGTGGTGTAGGGCAGGTCGTACTTCTGGGCCAGCGCCTGCACCCGCACGGAAATCTCACGCAGGCGGTTGCTCGGCAGGTCCGGAAACAGGTGGTGCTCGATCTGGTAGCAGAGGTTGCCACTCATGAACTCCATGACCGGGCCGGCCTCGAAGTTCGCGCTACCCAGCATCTGCCGCAGGTACCACTGACCGCGCGTCTCGCTCTCGAGGTCCTTCGTAGTGAACTTCTCGGCGCCGTCGGGGAAATGACCGCAGAAGATCACGGCGTTCGTCCACACGTTGCGGATCATGTTCGCCGTCAGGTTCGCGGTGAAGGTCGTCAGGAACGCCGGACCGGTGAGCGCCGGGTAGACGACGTAGTCCTTGCGCACCTGGCGGCCGACCTTCTCGAGCACCTCGCGGAACCGGCGTTTGAGCTCGTCGCGGTCGAAATCGCCCGTGGCCACCTTGCCGAGCTCGAGGTGCTGGAGGGCAACGCCGTACTCGAAGAACAACTGCAGCAACAGATTGTAGACCGGGTTGCCGACGCTCAACGGCGTCCACTGCTGATCGCGAGTGACCCGCAGCATGCCGTAGCCCACGTCGTCATCCATTCCCAGCACATTGGTGTACTTGTGGTGAACGTAGTTGTGGGTCTGCTTCCAATGCTCCGACAGGCCGGCGATGTCCCACTCCCAGAACGACGAGTGGATCTCCGGATCGTTCATCCAATCCCACTGACCATGCAACACGTTGTGACCGAGTTCCATGTTCTCGATGATCTTGGCGGTGCCGAGCATCGCGGTGCCCGCGAGCCATGCCGGCGGAAACAGGCTCGCGAACAGCATTGCGCGCCCACCGATTTCGAGTGACCGCTGCAGTCGGATCGCGTTTCTGATGTACCGGGCATCACTCTCCCCGCGCGAGGCTTCGATGTCTCGCCGGATCGCGTCGAACTCGATCCCGAGCGCTTCTACATCGGCCTCGCTCAGGTGGGTGTACATCTTGACATCCGAAATCGCCATGACCTAACGCTACGGCAAGTTACGCAACCGTAGGTTACGTGCAGATGAGATGTGGGTGAGTTCGGAGGTCGTCGCCGGCGCGGTTTGGGTTCGGCAGTTGAGGGCAAGCTGTGCAGGAGGGCGTTCGGACGATGATTCGGCCGACCGCTCGTGCCCCACAACAATCAGGAGATGTCATGCAGAAAGCGTTGATCTTCGCAGCTGGCGCGGCCGCGGGGTTCGTCCTGGGCACTCGGTCCGGCCGGCAGACCTACGAGAAGATGAGGCATCAGTCCGTCGAACTCTGGCACAACCCCACCGTGCAGGAGAAGGTGAGCGAGGCCACGGAGGCCGTGAAGGACAAGGCGCCGCAGGTGCAGCACAAGGTCGGCGAACTGGCGAAGAAGGCCACCCACCGTGGCACCGACACGAACACCCCGGCCAATGGAGTGTCACTGGGGGAAGCTGCGGGCCGCACTCCGATGACCACGGAACCGGCAACCGTCACGTCGCCGACGGAGGGCAAGCACACCCAGGGCCCGAACTGAGCGAGTAGGCAGTAGTGCGGGCAGCTGATTTCTGCGCATTCGGATGTCAGTTCTCGGCATACTGTGACAGTGGTGTCGAGGCGAGGGTGGTCGAGCACGGCCGGCTGTGGGTGTCGTCGTGGACAGTGATGAGCTCCTCGGCTCGAACGCTCCCCCACAGGGCGGAAGTTTCCGGTTCTACCTCGACGGCGAGCGCTGGGAATGGTCCGATCCCGTCGCTCGGATGCACGGCTACCACCCGGGCGAGATCACCCCCACCACCGAACTGCTGCTCTCCCACAAGCATCCGGACGATCATGCGCAGGTCGCCGCACTCTTCGACAGGATGATCCACGCGGGTGAGCCGTTCAGCAGCAAGCACCGCATCATCGACACCGACCGCCGCATCCACCACGTCATCGTGGTCGGCGATCAGGTGCTCGACGAGAAGGGCCAGGTCATCGGCACCTCGGGTTACTACATCGACGTCACCGAAACGTTGGAGACCGACCTCCGCGAGTTCAACGCGGCGCTCACCGAGGCCGTCGCCGAACTCGAACAATCGCGGGCGGTGATCGAGCAGGCCAAGGGTGCACTCATGCTCGTCTACGGCATCTCCTCCGAGCGTGCCTTCGGCATCCTCACCTGGCGCTCACAGGAGACCAACACCAAACTTCACACCCTCGCCCAGCGCTTCGTCGACGCCCTCGCCGCCGAGGCGACCCTCCCCGAATCGTTTCGCGCCCGGTTCGACCACCTACTCCTGACCGCACACGAGCACCCCGACACCCAGCCAGGGGCACCGGGCTGACTGGTGGCCGGCATCCCGCAGGAACCGCTCCCGACCAGGTGTCCCTACCTATGTGGTGGTGACGTCCGGTGGGTCGGGAAGGTCGACCGCGAGAACGAAGTCGAGCCAGATGAGTGCGTCGGCCAGGGTTTCCGCGCGCATGGTGAGGTCGAATTGCTGTTCGGCGGCGGTGAGCGACCGCTGCACCTCTTCGTGATCCTCGGCGAGGAAGGCCGACACCGTCCGCAGCACCCACCGCGCCGATGCCGGCAGGGCATCGACGTCGACGTACCCGCCGTCCGTGAAGCGCAGGTCGAGGATGAACCTCTCTCCCGGGCCTGCGGCGCCCAGGCGCGCGATCACCACTCCGACGATGGAATCGACAACCCAGGCGAGCAGATCGCCGTAGAGCGACCGCTCTCCGACGGGGTGCGGTTCGGCGGACACTCGGGATATCTCGCACGAGAACCGGGCGGCGTCGCGGTCTCCGACCAGTTTCATCAGGCGACCACCGAGAGCAGCGGCCGTCGAGCCGGCGGGGCGGCCTGCGTTCGATCCCATACTGGAGAGTGCCCGGCCCAGGGCGCAGCCACACAGGCCGCCATCACTGTCTCGCGCACATCACCGGCCGCTCCGGCAGCGCCGCAGTTGGCCGGACAGGTACCGCTTGGCGCGGCGATGCCCACCCACGTGGTCGAGTTCGACGTCCAACGCGTTCAGGAGGGTCGCGAGCAGGCTTGCCTGCGGGGCCCAACCGTGTCGGCTTCGGCATTGCGCGAGCCAGTCGACCGGACCGGTGTGGCCGCGGTCCGCATTGCAGCGCGGGCAGGCGGCGGCCTCGTTGGCCGCGATGCTGGGCCCGCCCTTCAGTCGTGGCACGAGGTGTTCGGTGGTCGGGGGAATCAACGGTCCGAAACGACGACCGCACCACAGGCATCGTCCGCCCTGCCGGTCGACGGCGAGGGCGAGTCTGGCGGTGCGGTCCACCCGTCGATCGTGACCGATCCGCCCGCCGATGGCCAGTGCTCCGCCGCGCTGCCGAGGAGCGCGGCTGTCGCCGCACGACGGGGAGTCATCGCGGGCGGCGACGATGTTGTACGTGTCATGTGTTTCTCCTGAAACAGACTCGGTGGTGGCACGGAGGGGGCCGAGGACGTGTGTGCCCCTCGGCGGCAGATCGGAGACATTGTGATGGGCGCCACGGCGTGTGGATCAAACGTAAGAGCTTGTTCCAGCGCACTTGTGTTCCGCTTTGGAACACCACGACACCTGGGTAGTTGACCGATCGTGGAAGCACCCACCACGCCGCAGTTCGTATTTCGATTTTCCGGAGACAACCGTGACCGCCACCGTGACCCGTGATCCGAGCACCGAGTTGGGCGACGACGACTTCCGCGACATCCTCTCCCACACGAGGGCGTTCGTACGCAACGTAGTGGTGCCGCGTGAGCAGGAGATCGACGAGACCGACGCGATCCCCGCCGAGATCCGAGCCGCGGCCAAGGGCATGGGCCTGTTCGGGTTCGCCATCCCCCAGCAGTGTGACGGTCTCGTCACGCATGCCCGAAATGCAGCAGGTGGGCAGAGATGAGCGAACCGACCGTGCAAAATCTCGCCGCTCGCAGCGACGACGTAACTCCCGTGCCGCGTGCCGTGATGCCGAACTGGCAGTGTTCTTTTCGCCCGACGACGAACGTGGCCACGCCCGCGACCGGCGTGAAACGCAGGCGCGGCAGATTTGCCGGCCCTGCCCCGTGCTCGCACAGTGCCGCGATCACGCTCTCGTGGTGAGCGAAACCTACGGTGTTTGGGGTGGCATGACCGAAGGGGATCGGCGATAGCGCGGCCGCCGCTCCCGACGCGGTGAGCGCCGGCCGCTCGAATCCGTGCACGCGCGAATTGTTGTCGACTTTCCTCGTTCGCACACCGGTGGGGCGTCGAGGGGCCGCCGCTCCCGGTGATGTCACGCCGACCCGGAAAGTGCTATGCCGACACCGGAATCACTCTTGTCCGGCTGCTGTGGTGCCTGCTCAGTTCGTGAGGGTCTGAGAGGGGGGCACCCCGTACTTGCGCCGGTATTCTGCCGCGAAGCGCCCCGGATGGGTGATACCCCAACGGAATATGATGTCCAGGACCGTAGTTGGTGGCGCCGATACGATCAGGTCCGTGTGTGCGCATTCTATCCTGACGTCGTGCAGGTAGGCGAAAGGCGTCATCCCGACGTACTCGCGGAATGCCTGTTGCAGTCTCCGCACGCTGACTCCCGCTATCTCGGCCATGTCTCCTGGTGTCCACGCTCGGGCGGGATCATCGTGAATCGCTGTGAGAACCCGCTTTACGACGCGGGGACGGTCGGTGAACCGCCCGGGTTCCTCGTCGGGCACCGCTGCGAGAACGAAACCTGTCGTGATGGCCCCGGACAATTGGTCGAGCATCAAGTTGTTACGCAACAGGTTGTCGTTGGACTCGATCTGGTCGTAGGTCGAACGCAGGAATTTCAGCCAACTCTGCGCGGTGTCGCTGCGGAGATCGAGCTGCAGGGGTAGTCGTCGTCCGGGCCGGTCCAGAATGCGGTCCATTTCGCGTCGCAAATAGTCTTCGTCGATCTTGAATCCGATCAGGCGGCATTCCGCGTTCCAGTGTGGGATGACCGTGCGAACATTCGGTGGGCATGCGGTGGCCTGCCCTACAGCGGAGACGACTTCGGTGCGCTCGATCACCGACTTCATCTCGCCGCTGACCGGGATGTTGATGCCGTAGGCACCGGGGTGTTCCGACACCACGGTGACCTCACCGCCGAGCGCCATGTGCGTGATGCGACATGATCCGAGATCGACGCTTCCCAGTGACGCATGGGGTTTGGCTCCGGCAGCCAGTGGCCTCATCACATGCGGGAAGTACGCATCAGCGACCGCTTCGTGGACGTGGTGCCAGTCCTCGAAGGGTGGGGTATCGCCAGTGTTCTCCACGAGAGTCGTACCAACCTCTCCAGCGCGGCCCAGGATGATGCCGCGTATGACAACGTCGCTTCTAGTGAGTTATATCACCAGGAAAGCCTCGCCGGGTCCGCGATTTCCTCGTTGCGTTGGGTGGATAGCCCCTTCGCTGAG
Source organism: Rhodococcus mengyinensis (assembly GCF_048381435.1). NCBI lineage: Bacteria > Bacillati > Actinomycetota > Actinomycetes > Mycobacteriales > Nocardiaceae > Rhodococcus > Rhodococcus mengyinensis. Next base: position 17,455 of record NZ_JBLWIT010000106.1, read on the forward strand.
TGGATCGCCAGCCCTGTGACCCCAGTCATACCTTGGGTTCGTACCCCGAAGTCGAGTCGACTCGGCCAAGCGAACGAAAGCAGGTGGCCACGCATGGACGCACGCACACTACGTGACATTTTCGGGCAGTTCGCCAGCGGCGTCACCGTCATTACCTGCAGAAATGCCGACGGTGAGCCCCACGGCGCGACGGTCACCGCGTTTACCTCGGTATCGCTCGAACCCGCGCTGTGCCAGGTGACGCTCACCCGCAAGTCGAAGGCGTGCGGGTTCCTCAGTGACGCGCCGTTCGCGGTGAACATCCTCGGCGCCGATCAGGTGGACACCGCGATGCACTTCGCCGGACGTCCGCAAGTACCCGGCCCGGTGTGGGCTGACGGGCCGACCGCTCCCTTGCTCTGCGGGGCTGCCACCACACTGTCCTGCACACCGTGGGCGCAATACGACGGCGGTGACCACATCATCTTCATCGGCGAGATCGTCGACGTGACCACCAGCAATGACGACCCACTGTTGTTCTACCGCAGCAAGTTCCACAACCTCGGCAGCTCCTCCGCCGGCTCCGCGTGGAACGGGTCGATGGACGACCCACACAGCGGCTGGTTCGACGCGACCACCTCCTTCACACCACTTCACCTCATGGCGGGGCAACCGGCGTAGTCCGCACAACTCCCCACCACTGCCCCACAGCTCGAACGTATCGAAGGGAACACCATGACCACCACTGCCCCTGTCACTGACGTGGCCTCCACCGACCCGACCCAGGTCAATCCGGCGGCGGACGCACCCGTCAACCAAACCCAGACCTATGCCACGCGGCCGATGACCGGCGACGAGTACATCGAGTCGATCACCGACGACCGCGAGATCTGGTTGCACGGCGAGCGGGTCAAAGACCACTCCAACCACCCGGCATTTCGCAACTCGGTTCGGATGATCGCCCGGTTGTACGACAACCTGCACACCGGTGAGCACGTCGACACCCTCACCTGTCCGACCGACACCGGCAACGGCGGTGTGACGATGCCCTTCTTCCGTACCGCCAAAACCACCGAAGACGTTCTCGCCGACCGCGACGCGATCGCCACCTGGGCACGGATGACATATGGCTGGATGGGCCGCTCCCCCGACTACAAGGCCTCGTTCCTCGGGACGCTGCACACCAACAAGGAGCTGTACTCGCCGTTCCAGGCCAACGCCGAACGCTGGTACCGCGAGTCCCAGGAGAAGGTCCTGTACTGGAACCACGCCATCGTCAACCCCCCGGTCGACCGGCAACTCCCGCCGGATGAGGTCGGCGATGTGTTCATGAAGGTGGAGAAGGAGACCGACTCGGGCCTGATCGTGTCGGGTGCCAAGGTCGTCGCCACCGGGTCGGCGATCACCAACTACAACTTCATTGCCCACTACGGCCTCCCGATCAAGAAGAAGGAATTCTCGCTGATCTGCACGGTGCCCATGGGGGCGCCGGGGGTGAAGTTGATCTCGCGGGCTTCCTACGCGCAGAACGCAGCGATCACCGGAACACCGTTCGACTACCCGCTGTCGAGCCGCTTCGACGAAAACGATGCCATCCTCGTCTTCGACAAGGTGCTGGTGCCCTGGGAGAACGTCTTCATGTACGGGGCCGTCGACAAGATCAACACCTTCTTCCCGCAGTCCGGCTTCCTCCCGCGCGCAATGCTGCAGGGGTGCACCCGGCTCGCGGTCAAGCTCGACTTCATCGCCGGTCTGCTGATGAAGGCCCTCGACTGCACCGGTGCTGGCGGCTTCCGCGGCGTGCAGACCCGCGTCGGCGAAGTCATCGGCTGGCGGAACCTGTTCTGGTCGCTGACCGAATCGATGGCACGGGACCCGGAACAGTGGATCGGCGACACCGTGATCCCCAAGCTCGAATACGGCCTGACCTACCGGATGTTCATGATGCAGGGATACCCCCGGATCAAGGAGATCATCGAACAGGACGTCGCCTCCGGGCTGATCTACCTCCCGTCCTCCGCGGCCGACTTCAAGTCGACGGAAATCCGACCGTACCTCGACAAGTACGTACGCGGCTCGGACGGAATCCCGGCAGTAGACCGTGTGAAGGTCATGAAGGCACTGTGGGATTCGATCGGCAGCGAGTTCGGGGGGCGCCACGAGCTGTACGAGCGCAACTACTCCGGGAACCACGAGAACGTGAAGGCGGAGTTGCTGTTCGGTGCGCAGGCCACCGGCGTCGTGTCCGGCATGAAAGGCCTGGCAGAGCAGTTCATGAGCGAGTACGACCTCGACGGCTGGACCGTCCCGGACCTCATCGGCAACGACGACGTGTCCTACTTCAGCCGCAAGTAGCACCGGAGAACACCGGCGGCACGGGGTCTTCTCAACCGGCACGGGCTGTGTCCCGTGAGGAGAAGGCCCACCACCCTCCTGCACCGCATCGGGCTCGCCCGCCGTGCCCTACCAACCGAAACACTGATCGAGGTGCTCCAATGACCGACGAGGATCTGTCGCAGGACGCGAAGTCGCTGATCGCAGCCTACGGTGACCGCAGTCCCATCCCACCCCTCACCGACACGTATCCCGGGTTGACCGTCGAAGCGGCCTATGACATCCAGCTTCGGCAGGCCGCGCAGTGGACCGCCGAGGGACGGGTGATCCGCGGCGACAAGGTCGGCCTGACCTCGACGGTGATGCAACGACAGCGGCTTCCTCATGCTCTCGCACCGCACCACACCGGAGAACCTTGCCCAGCAGGGGCGCATCATGGCCGACGCGGGATGCCAGTGCGTCTACGTCGTCGACTCCGCCGGCGCGCTACTGCCGGATCGTATCGCCGATCGTGTGGCGGCGCTGGTGACCGAACTCGGGGACGACGCTCAGGTCGGGGCACGCCCACCAGAATCTGTCACTCGGAATCGCCAACTCCCTCGCCGGGTACCACGCCGGTGCCCGGCAGATCGACGGAACACTGTGCGCGCTCGGTGACGGTGCCGGAAACTCGCCGACGGAAATACTGGTGACCGCCTTCGAGCGGCTCGGTGTGCCGACCGGCGTCGACACCGACGCGATCCTCGCGGTCGCCGAGGACGTCGCTAGACCGTTCATACCCAGACTCCCAGTGGCCGAACGTAATTAGATCATCCAAGGCAAATACGGCAACCAGTTAGGAGGCCCCAGTGGAAAGTCCCCAGGGCGGCGACGGCGGCGCCATGAACCTCGACGACGACCACGTCGTCACTGTCCTGCCGAACCAGCTCCGCATCGGCGTTCGAGCACGCGAAACGATCGTCGACGCACTGCGCCGTCAGGGCTACCGCACTCGATACAAGTGCCGGCGCGGTGGTTGCGGAGCCTGCCGGGCGACATTGCTCGAAGGGCAGATCACCTACGTCGCCCAGGTCAGTGCGCCCGTCATCGACGGTGCCGACAACGACACCGCACCCGATACACAGAAGTTCTTGCCGTGCAGAGCAACTCCGAAGTCCGACGTGATCTTCGAACTCGGGCCGCGGGACCGCCTCGACAACGTCCTGGCCGGACTCGGTGGGACCCGGCCGCGTAAGACGCAACCACACCCCACCCCTAACTCGACGAAACACTAGGAAAGGTACCCATCATGTCCGTGATGCGACTGGGCTACGTCCACATCAATGTGACCGATCTAGCCGAATCCAAAAAGCACTACATCGAGACCCTCGGCATGGACGCCGTCCACGAAGAGGACGGCACCGTCTACCTCAAGTCCTGGGACGAGGCCGATCACCACTCGGTCGTCCTCACCGAGGGCGGCGTGGGATTGGTCAAACTGGGCTACAAGGTCTCCGACGAAGCGTCACTCGCCGACATCGAGCAACGCGTCCGCGCGTTCGGGGCGTCCTACGAGCGAATGAGCAAAGGAGACAACCAATCCGTCGGCGACGGTTTACGAATCACTCTGCCGTCCGAACACACCTTGGAGCTCTACAGCGACATCGAATACGTAGGCACCGCGACTGGATTGTGGAACCCGGACCCGTGGCCGCGCGACGGAATCCGCGGCATCGGGGTACCCCGCCTCGATCACACGCTGATCACCACCGAAGACCCGGTTCTCCTCGAGCGCTTTTTCTCCGAGGTGCTCGACTTCCGGCCGGCGGAACGACTGGTGGGCGGCGAGGACAACACCGAACTCGTGGCGTCCTGGATGTTCTGCGGCGACCAACCACACGACATCGCCTTCGTGCAGGGCGAGAACGGCAAACTGCACCACTTCGCGTACCACATCGCCGACTGGTCAGCCCTCCTCCACGCCGGAGACATCTTCTCGATGCACGACGTACCGATCGACTTCGGTCCCGCCCGGCACGGCATCACGCGCGGCGAAACGATCTACTTCTTCGACCCTGCAGGCAACCGCAACGAGGTCTTCTCCGGGGGATACCGAACCGGCAAGGACTTCCGCACCATCACCTGGACCATGGACCAGGCCGCCCGCGGCATCAACTTCACTCATCGTGAACTCGACCAGGACTTCCTCACCGTCGTCACCTGACGCGTTCCGCGGCACTCTCGACACCCACGGGCGCCGAGCCCGCCCGCTCCCTCCACCCGACCATTTTCCTCGAGGAGCCACCATGACGACCTCAGTCGAACACAGCCCAGAAATCGCCAAGACCATCGTGGTCAACGGAATTGCGACGAACTACCACGACCAGGGCGACGGCGCACCGGTCGTGCTGATCCACGGATCAGGACCCGGTGTCACGGCGTGGGCGAACTGGCGCACAACGATCCCGGTTCTCGCCGAGAACTTCCGGGTCATCGCCCCCGACATCCTCGGATTCGGATATACCGAACGCCCTGACGGAGTCGAGTACAACTCCGCCACGTGGACCGACCACCTCATCGGTTTCCTCGACGCCCTCGGACTCGACAGAGTTTCCATCGTCGGCAACAGCTTCGGAGGCTCACTCGCCCTGCGCATCGCGACCGAGCACCCCGAACGTGTCGACCGCCTCGTGCTGATGGGAAGTGTCGGGGTGCCCTTCGAGATCACCGACGGACTCGACGCCGTCTGGGGCTTCGAGCCCTCGCTACCCGGCATGCGCGAGTTGCTCGACATATTCGCTTACGACCGCTCACTGGTCAATGACGAGCTCGCCGAACTCCGACTCGCCGCCGCAACCCGCCCCGGTGTGCAGGAAGCGTTCAGCGCGATGTTCCCCGCCCCCCGGCAGCAGGGCGTCGACGAGATGGCCGTCGATGAAACCTTGATCGCCGGCTTGGAGAACGAAACCCTTATCGTGCACGGACGCGATGATCAGGTCATTCCCCTCTCGAACTCGCTTCGTCTGCTCGAACTCATCACGAACTCGCAGCTGCACGTGTTCGGGCGCTGCGGTCATTGGGTGCAAATCGAGCATTCAACCCGTTTCAGCAAGCTCGTAGCCGAGTTCCTCGCCGAATAGCGGGCGGGCGGAACACCCACCGCGGTCGGTACCCCTGGTGTCCGTGCGGGGATACGCTGGGATCACTGTCCGCGACGACGGGATGACTCGAGCCGGCCACCGGTGGGGTGACGCCGACCGGGATGGGGCGTGCGATGGCCGAATTCGATCCGCTTGCCGCCCAGCGCGACAACGCCGGGGACATAACGGCAGAGCTGGAGGCCGCCGGATTCACCGACCTCGAAGAAATCGGCCGCGGAGGGTTCGGCGTCGTCTACCGATGCCGTCAGCCGCATTTGGACCGCACGGTTGCGGTCAAGGTGCTTGCCGCGGACCCGGCTCCAGATGGCCTGGAGCGCTTCCTGCGCGAGCAGCGGGCGATGGGCCGACTGTCCGGGCACCCCCACATCGTCACCGTTCTGCAGGTGGGCACCACCCCGGCGGGCCGACCGTACCTCGTGATGCCGTATCACCGGTACGGGTCGCTCGACGCCACGATCCGGCGCACCGGCCCCCTGAACTGGGCCGATACGCTGAATCTGGGGATGGCGTTGGCCGGGGCGCTCGAGGCCGCACACCAGGCCGGGGTCGTGCACCGCGACGTGAAACCGGCGAACATCTTGCTGACCGAATACGGCGACGCGCAGTTGGCCGATTTCGGGATCGCCCGAATTTCCGGGGGCTTCGAGACCGGTACCGGTGTGATCACCGGTTCGCCCGCGTTCACCGCCCCCGAGGTCCTCGCCGGGCAGAGCCCCACCCCGGCATCGGACATCTACAGCCTGGGCGCGAGCTTGTTCTGCGCGCTTACCGGGCACGCCGCGTTCGAACGCCGCAGCGGCGAGCAACTCGTCGCCCAGTTCGTGCGGATCACCACCGAGCCGGTGCCGGATCTGCGGGATCCGGCCATTCCCGATGCGGTGACGGCGGTGATCGGACACGCCATGGCCGCAGAACCCACGGCTCGGCCACGCACGGCGGCGGAGTTCGGCGACGAGCTGCGCGACGCTCGGACCCGGGCCGGAGCGCACGCCGACGACGACCCGCCTCTCGCAGGCACGCAACGGACCCGGCTTGCGCCGCCGACTCCGGCGTCGAAGTTCCGGCCGCCCACCGCGCCGAAGGCCCTGGTGCGCCGGGCACGGCTGCTCGACTCCTTGCGGGCGGCGAGGCGGCGTCGGCTGGTGCTCATCCATGCGCCCGCCGGGTACGGCAAGTCCACCCTCGCAGCCCAGTGGCGTGAAGTGCTCGCCGCCGGAGGCACGGCGGTGGCGTGGCTCTCCGTCGACAACGACGACAACAACCTCGTGTGGTTTCTCGCGCACCTGATCGAGGCGATCCGGCGTGTGCAGCCCACTCTGGGTCACGATCTCGGTCAGGTACTCGAGGACCGCGGCGACGACGCCGACCGCTACGTGCTGACCTCACTGGTCGACGAGGTCCACGACCGGGGCCTGCCGGTGGCGGTCGTGATCGACGACTGGCACCGGATTACCGATTCCGCGACCCTCGCCGCTATGGGCTACCTGCTCGACAACGGCTGCCACCACCTTCAGCTCATCGTCACCAGCCGGACCCGATCCGGACTGCCGCTCGGTCGAATGAAGGTTCGCGACGAACTGGTCGAGGTCACCGCCGCGGACCTGCGGTTCGATCTCGACGAATCCACCCGATTTCTCGTCGACGTGAACGGACTCGCACTGGCCGACTCCGAGCTCGCGGCGCTGACCCGCTCCACCGACGGATGGGTCGCCGCTCTGCAGCTCGCATCCCTGTCGCTCCGCGGCAGGCCCGGAGCACGAGAATTGATCGCCCACCTGTCCGGCCGACATCACGCCATCGGCGAGTTCCTGGCCGAGAATGTGCTGAACGCACTCGAACCCGAACTTCTCGACTTCCTGATGGCCACTTCGGTTCCGGAACGAATCTGCGGCGACCTCGCGGGGATCCTTGCCGATACGACCCGGGGGCAAGCGCTGCTCGAGGAGGTCGAAGAGCGGGATCTGTTCCTGCGCAGCCTCGACGATGACCGCGACTGGTTCCGCTATCACCATCTGTTCGCCGAGTTTCTCCGACGCCGGCTCGAGCGCGACGCACCCGAGCAGCTCGCACGGTTGCACCGGAAAGCGTCGGACTGGTTCGCCGACCACCACGCTCTCGGCGAGGCGGTCGATCATGCACTGGCCGCCGGCGACGACGACCGCGCCGTGGACCTGATCGAGTCGCACGCGATGAGCTTGATCGAAAGTTCGAAGATGGGCACGGTCCTCGCTCTGGTCGCGAAACTGCCCGCAGCGCTCGCACAGAACCGGGCCCGGCTCCAGATGATCGTGGCATGGGCCAACGTCCTGCTGCACCGACTCGAGCCGATGCAGGCCGCCCTGACGCGGGTCGAGGCCGCCCTCGACGGGGACACTCTGACCGAAGCGCAGACGATTGATCTGCGCGTGGAGGCAGCCGTCATCGCCGACGTCGGACGGTGCCACGCCGACACCATCGACGAGGCCGGCGAGCAGGTCCGCGAATGCCTTGAACGACCGGACACCTTGCCGCCCTTCGTCGTCGCCGCAGCAGCCGACGTCACCTCCTTCGCGGACATCTGCAGCTTCGAGTTCGACGCCGCCCGTCGCAGGCAGGACTGGGCGCGGCGCTACCACCAGCAGACCCGCGGCCCACACTTCGGGATGATCGGGCACTGTTTCGCCGGCATCGCCGCTAACGAACTCCTCGACATCACCGCCGCCGAGAGCCACTTCCGGGCCGCCCGGAACCTCGCCGTTGCCTCCGTCGGAGTCCACTCGTATGCCGCACAGCTGTCCGGTGCCCTGCTCGGTGACCTGCTGTACCAGCAGGGCACGATCGATGAGGCCGAGCGCCTTCTCGATGCCAGTTACCGCCTCGGCGCCGAGGGCGGCGTCGTCGATTTCATGCTCGCCAGTTACGGCACCGGCGCCCGGATCAAAGTCTTGCGCGGGGACATGCCCGCGGCCGTGCAGCGGTTGGACGAGGGCGCCGACACCGCCCGGAAGTTGTCACTGCCGCGGCTCGCCGCGCGGATCGACAACGAACGGATTCGCTGCGGAGTGGATCCGGGCATCGAATTCCGCACTCGGACAGAGCGATCGACGTCACAACACCAGCCTGCCGAGATCGGCACGCGAACAATCGAAATCGACGAGGATTCCCAGATCCGGCTGCTCCTGACCGCACACGCCTACGACGAATCCTGTGCCCGGGTGGAAGCGGTGGTACGGGCACTCGAAACAGCGCGGCGACCGCGGGCCCTCCTCGAGGCCAGGATGCTGTACGCCCGGTGCCTGGCAGCCGCGGGAAGGGTCGCGGACGCGAAACAGGTCCTCATTCCCGTTGCCGCCGACTGTGCCGAATACGGACTGCCCCGCCTGGTGGCCGACGGCGGCGAACCCGTCACCGGACTCCTCACCGACATCGCCGACGATCAACGCCACGGCCGCTGGCAGCCCGAATGGCCGTCCATCCCAGCGCCCTTCCTTGCTCAGACGTGCCCGTCCTAGTTGGTGCGGGGCATGGCGTTGTAGACACCGAGCGGAGTATGAACTGAACGAAGCGGACGGCCCGGCCTTCATGCGTCAGGCCGGGCTCTGACCGCTCAACCTCGCGCAGGATCGGCCGCCCGCTTACAGCCAGTGCGGTGGCTGTTTCAGATCCCCTTCGATTCCTACGCCGACGGTGCCGCGTCCGGCGGCCCACCGCACGACCGCGGCGAGGGGTCCGGATACCTTCTCGGCGGGCGGTGAATCCGGCTGCACCGCAGCCGGTTCACCTCCGTCGACCGCGAGTATCAGGCCGGCGCCGAGGTCCTTCTTCTGCCACATCCCGACGATGTCGGTGAGCAGCGACTCGAGGACCACGTCGGGGAAGTCGCCGAACCGGCCGCCGTTGTCGAGGTCGACGGCGTGGATCCACACCTCGCGGGTGCGCATCCACGCCGTCTCCGACACCGGCACCAGACGGCCCTGCGCGGTGCGGACCTGCGCATCCCACGCCGAGGCGGGCAGGTGACGCCACTTCTCGTCCAGCCGGGCCACGGTGTGGTCGAACAGGTTCCGCAACGCCGCCGCCGACAGGGTGGCACCCTCGGCGATCTCCCGGCCCCGCTGCTCCGCCGACGCATACATCGGGGTCTCCACGCCCGACGCCGCCCAGTCCAGCAACCGGCACAACGCGGCCGCGTTATAGCCGACGTGCACCACCAGGTGTCGCCGCGACCACCCCGCCAACCCGGTCGGCTCGGACAGCTGCTCGTCGGACAGCTCGGCCAGGCGCTGCGCGAAGTACGCGGTGCCGCGGCGCGCGATCAGCAACCGCTCGGCCAGGGGAAGATCGTGGAAACCCACCGGGTGCACCCCTACTTGACGATCGTCGTGTTGCGGACGGTGCCCAGGCCCTCGATGGTGACCTCGACGGTCTGCCCGTCCTGAATGTAGAGACCGGGCTTACGCGCGTGCCCCACCCCGCCCGGGGTGCCGGTGATCACCACGTCACCGGGCTGCAACGTCACGATGTGCGAGATGTACTCCACCAGCCTGGCCGGGGTGAACACCAGATCGTCGGTGGTGGTGGACTGCACCACCTGCCCCTCCAATTTCGTGACCAGGGTGCCGCCGAACGTGTACGAGTCGGTGGTCGTCAGGAACGGCCCGAAACCGCTGGTCTTCTCGAACGTCTTGCCCTGATCCCACTGCAGCGTCCGGTACTGGTAGTCGCGCATCGTGTAGTCGTTCATCACCGAATACCCGGCGATGTACTGCTCGGCGTCGGCCTCGGGCACCTGGTACGCCTGCCTGCCGACGACGAACGCCAACTCCCCCTCCCAATCCAACTGGGCGGCGGCATACGACGGGACGATCACGTCGTCGTACGGGCCGGTCAACGCTTCCTTGAATTTCGCGAACAGGGTCGGGTACTGCGGCAGGTCGCGGCCCATCTCCTGGATGTGGTTGGCGTAGTTCAAACCGACGCAGATGATCTTCCCCGGGTGCGGGACCACCGGGGCGTAATCCGCGCCGTCGAGGCTCACGACGTCACCGGACGCGTTCTGCGCGACGGTTTTCCAGTCCGGGTCGGTCAGCAGGGCGGACAGGTCCGGGTACCCGTCGATGATCGTGGCGGTGGTGTCGGAATCGACGCGGACGGCGACGGTGGCGCCGGCGCGGCGCAGGGTGGCAAGCTTCATGGGATTTTCAGGCTCCTTCGGAGATGTACGTGCGGGCAAAGTGCAGGCGCTCGACGATGGGGGCGTCGGAGAACGCGAACAGGTCGAACTCGGTGTCGGCCTCGATCGACCACTCCGTCCAGGACGGGACGACGATCATGTC